>NZ_JAAGPQ010000235.1:0-494 GCF_017104985.1 Paraburkholderia sp. Ac-20342
CATGATCCTCAGGAAGCTGCGGCTTCTTTGCGCCCTTGTTCTGTTCGCTTTGCTCAACCGCTCGACCACTGTCGTCTTCACGGCATGAGGGCTAACGCCGCGCAAAACGAATTATTCAGGCCGGACTGATTAGGTTTCGACTTATACACCTGAGTATTTTGTGTGACGGTATCGCGGTTCCGCCGCTGCATGTTTCGCTAACTGCAGTGAAGCGTTGGCGGCCGGGACCGCGAAACGACAACTGGCATTCGACCACATCTACGTGACGGTCTGCGGCAATGCGATGCGAAAGAAGATTGGGAAACGTGCGTACGACGGGGCTTTGTCCTTCCATGTGTCTGGCTCCCGGTCTATTGGACCTCATCGGCACTGTGTAGTGGTCTAATGAAACCAGACACTGATTTAGGCGAGAATGCTCGCCATGGAGAGGTGTCTGATGCCGAAGCAACGTCGTTCGTTTTCCCCCGAGTTCAAACAGCAAGCCGCCGGTCTGG
>NZ_JAAGPQ010000236.1:0-280 GCF_017104985.1 Paraburkholderia sp. Ac-20342
ACTTCAAGCAGTGGATGAGCAAGGGCCTGTACCTCGGCACGCTGATGGTCGGCATCGAGCAGAAGCTGCTGGGCGGCAATGTGCCGTGGACGCTGCATCACCAGCATTGGGATCACGAGATGCTGAAGCCCGCTTCGCAGTGCAAGCCGATTACGTATCCGAAGCCCGATGGCAAGCTCACGTTCGACCGGCTTTCGTCGGTGTTCATTTCGAACACGAATCACGAAGAGAACCAGCCTGCGCATCTGACGCTGAAGGACCCGACCGTGCCGGTCAACGT
>NZ_JAAGPQ010000237.1:0-254 GCF_017104985.1 Paraburkholderia sp. Ac-20342
GGGATATCAGTCACTACCTGATGCATAGGTACAACTGGATACGGCCGCATCAGTTCAATGACGGACTGGCGCCGGCTGTCGCGGAAGAAAAACTTAACGCAGTGTCCGGAATCAGTTGACCACTACAGTGTTCGGCGATGCAAAGATGACGACCGCGCTGCTTGACCGGCTCACGCACCACTGCCACATTGTGGAAACAGGTAACGATAGCTATCGTTTCAGAAACAGCACGACACAGCCAAAGAAGGAGAGAA
>NZ_JAAGPQ010000238.1:0-253 GCF_017104985.1 Paraburkholderia sp. Ac-20342
GGCGGCGGCGAGGGCAACGGCGGCTCCGGCAACGGAGGCCATGGCGGCGGCGAGGGCAACGGCGGTTCCGGCAACGGAGGCCATGGCGGCGGCGAGGGCAATGGCGGTTCCGGCAACGGAGGCCACGGCGGCGGCGAGGGCAACGGCGGCTCCGGCAACGGAGGCCATGGCGGCGGCGAGGGCAACGGCGGTTCCGGCAACGGAGGCCATGGCGGCGGCGAGGGCAATGGCGGTTCCGGCAACGGAGGCCACG
>NZ_JAAGPQ010000239.1:0-252 GCF_017104985.1 Paraburkholderia sp. Ac-20342
CTGATCAACGACGGTGGCGAACTGCCATCCAGCCGCAGCCAAGCCAGCAAATGGACGCAAGCCGTACGCCACCGGCTTCCTGACTGGATCAAAACGAACGTCCAGCCCGTCATTCAGGCATCGCTGGTGTTGATTTGCACGGAATCCTGACCCACGATTTGCATTGAATTCTGACCCACCCGTTAGACCAGCTTTTCGTGTTATTCAGTGGGTATTTGGGTCTTCTTTCTCTCCTTCTTTGGCTGTGTCGTG
>NZ_JAAGPQ010000240.1:0-251 GCF_017104985.1 Paraburkholderia sp. Ac-20342
GGTAATCGTCAGGCTCCTCATGCTGTAACACGGACCCCGGCTTCTCACTCTGAGTGCCGGGGTCCGGCCGTTTACGGCGTCAGGGATACGCCGCCGGATCCCGAAGCCGCAGCGTTCGAACGGACCCCCCGAGTTCGACATTTCCGGCCGGAATTTGAGGCAATTTCGACCCAGAGCACCTTATAGATCAAACACTTGGCGTCCGTGGTTGTCGATGCGTTGTAGTGACACGAAATTTTCTGTGAGCCCTT
>NZ_JAAGPQ010000241.1:0-251 GCF_017104985.1 Paraburkholderia sp. Ac-20342
GCACCAGACCGGCGGCTTGCTGTTTGAACTCGGGGGAAAACGAACGACGTTGCTTCGGCATCAGACACCTCTCCATGGCGAGCATTCTCGCCTAAATCAGTGTCTGGTTTCATTAGACCACTACACACACTGGCCCATTCTGCGAAGCTCAGATTGGTGGTGATGATGACACTGGTTCGTTCGTAGAGCTTGCTGAGCAGATGAAACAGCAGCGCACCGCCGGTCTGGCTGAACGGCAGATAGCCGAGTTC
>NZ_JAAGPQ010000242.1:0-251 GCF_017104985.1 Paraburkholderia sp. Ac-20342
GATTGAAGCGATAAAGCCGCTCATTACGAAGGCGATGACCGATCGACCGGAGGCTGGGGGTATGCCAGGGAAAGCGGTACCTCAGGCAATCTCCCTGGATGTAGCGCAAAGTTCAGCCTCCGAGCAGTGTAGTGGTCAACTGATTCCGGACACTGCGTTAAGTTTTTCTTCCGCGACAGCCGGCGCCAGTCCGTCATTGAACTGATGCGGCCGTATCCAGTTGTACCTATGCATCAGGTAGTGACTGATAT
>NZ_JAAGPQ010000243.1:0-248 GCF_017104985.1 Paraburkholderia sp. Ac-20342
GGCCCTGAGGGGCTTCGTTGCGCTCGCGATGTTCGATTAGCGCAAGCTCGACGCATCTCACCTGATCGACCCGACCGGCAACTTCGCCCTAAGCGGCGAAAATGGCGTTTCCACACGGCCTCGGCCATCGTTGTACACGTTGGTTTGCCTTTGCATGTTCTGCATCAGGGGTTAGCCCTTCAGCGGGCAAATTCGGAGTTATCTGATAGCGCGCGACCGGCCCGCGCGCTTACGGTGAACGTTTTCAA
>NZ_JAAGPQ010000244.1:0-217 GCF_017104985.1 Paraburkholderia sp. Ac-20342
CACCATCGCCATGGCCGCCATCTCCGTGACCACCATCGCCATGACCGCCATCGCCGTGGCCGCCATCACTATGGCCACCATCACCGTGACCACCATCGCCATGGCCGCCATCTCCGTGACCACCATCGCCATGACCGCCATCGCCGTGGCCGCCATCACTATGGCCACCATCACCGTGACCACCATCGCCATGGCCGCCATCTCCGTGACCACCATC
>NZ_JAAGPQ010000022.1:0-98779 GCF_017104985.1 Paraburkholderia sp. Ac-20342
ATAGCGCGGCCGGCGCCGCGAAGCATCACGCGGACAATCGCCGTAGCGTAGCGGACGAGCCCGCCTTCATCGTGTTGCGGCGCACGCGGCCGTGGTGGCAGCGCGCGGGCCTCGCGGCCTGCTGGCTTGCCGTCGGTGCCGGGCTCGCGCTGGCGTTGGGGCCGCTCGCGCCGCGTCTGACCGGCAACGCGTGGGGCGGCGTCTGGGGCGGTATCTGGGGCAACGCATGGGACAGGTTGAGCGGCCAGCCGGCGGGCTTCGCGCAGCGCGCGGACGTCGCGTATGCGGTGTATTCGCCGGAGCGGCGTCATCCGGTCGAGGTCGCCGCGAGCGAAGAGGAGCATCTGATCAACTGGCTGTCGAAGCGGCTGAACCGGCCGCTTTCGGTGCCGTCGCTGCAGGAGTACGGTTACGCGCTGGTGGGCGGGCGGCTGTTGCCCGGCGAGGCGGGGCCGGCCGCGCAGTTCATGTACGAGAACGCGGCCGGCGCGCGCCTCACGCTCTACGTGACCGGCATCGCGCGCAACGAGACCGCGTTCCGGCTGTTGCGCGACGGCAACCGGCGCACCTTCTACTGGGTCAACGACGGCATGGGCTACGCGCTCTCCGGCGCGATCGCGGAAGGCAAGCTGCGCACGATTGCCATCGACGTATGCAGCGCGCTCGGCGGCAAGCCGGAGACCTGGAGCGGCGAGCAGTAGCGGCGGCGCAGGCGCTGCATGGCGCTGTCGCATGGTGGTGCTGTGTCGGGCGCGGGTTGCCGTGGCGTACGCGGTACAGCGATGACGCGGCGGTGCGTTGAACCCCGCACGCCGCCGTTCGCATCTTGAGGATGAGGAGACGCGGTGCCCCAGACCTTGCCGCCCAATGTGTCCGCCGCGCAGTTCGAGCATGCGCTGGCCGGCTGGCGCGCGGTCGTCGGCGATGCGCAGGTCGTGACGTCCGACGCCGGGCTCGCCGCCTATCTCGATCCGTTCGCGCCCGGCGAGCGCGCCGCCTTCGCCGCGAGCGCCGCGCTGCTGCCGGCTTCGGTCGACGAAATTCGCGCGCTGCTGCGCATCGCGAATCGATATCGCATTCCGCTGTGGACCGTGTCGACCGGACGCAATTTCGCGTATGGCGGCGCGGCGCCGCGCCTTGCCGGCTCGGTCGTGCTCGATCTGCAGCGGATGAACCGCATCCTCGACGTCAACGAGACGCTCGCCTATGCGCTCGTCGAGCCGGGCGTCAGCTACTTCGATCTGTACGCGCATCTGCGAGAAAAGGGTTACAGGCTGTGGATCGACCCGCCCGCGGCCGGCTGGGGCAGCGTGGTCGGCAATACGCTCGAGCGCGGCTTCGGCTACACCGACTACGGCGATCACGCAGCCGCGCAATGCGGCATGGAAGTCGTGCTCGCCAACGGCGACGTGCTGCGCACCGGCATGGGCGGCATCGAGATCGGCACCGCGTGGCAGTTGTATCAGCCGGGCTACGGGCCCTCGTTCGACGCGATGTTCATGCAGTCGAACTACGGCATCGTCACGAAGCTCGGTGTGTGGCTGATGCCCGCGCCGCCCGCGTATCTGCTGGGCGAAATCCAGTTTCGCCACGAGGCCGATCTGGAAGCGATCGTCGAGATTCTGCGGCCGCTGCGGCTTGACGGAACGATCCGCAATCACGCGGTGATCGAGGGCGGTTTGCGCCGCGCGGCGGGTCTGTCGGCACGGCGGCCGTGGTACGACGGCGCGGGCGCGATGCCCGAGAGCGCGCTGACCGCGATGCTCGACACGCTCGGCGTCGGGCGCTGGAACCTGCATTTCGCGCTATACGGCACGCCCGAGCTGATCGATGCGCGTTATGCGTCGATCGAGCGTGCGTTCGCGCGGGTGCCCGAGGCGCGCCTGTCGGCGGCGCGCTATGCCGGCGACGCGCAACCGGCGGGCGGCGGCGACCGCAACATGGCCGGCATTCCCGCGATGACCGCGTTTCGCATGCTCGACTGGCGCGGCGGCGCGGGCGCGCACGTCGACTTCGCGCCGATCTGTCCGGCGACGGGGCGCGATGCGCTGCGCCAGTACACGATGGTGAAGACGCGCGCCGCCGAATACGGCTTCGACTACTACGGCGGCTTTACGGCGGGCGCGCGGCATCTGCATCACATTTTCGCGGCGATTTTCGATCGCGACGACGCGAGCCAGGTCGAGCGGGCCGGCGAATTGCTGCGCTCGCTGATGAGCGATGCGCGCGCGGCCGGTTATGGCGAATATCGCGCGCATCTCGCGTATATGGATTTCGCGGCGGCTCAGTACGGCTTCAACGACGGCGCATTGCTGCGGCTCGCGGAGACGATCAAGGACACGCTCGATCCGAACGGCATTCTCGCGCCGGGCAAGCAGGGAATCTGGCCGGCCGGGTGGCGCGACCGGCGGGGATATACGTGACGGTGCGGTAAATGAGCGCGACTGCGCACGAGTGCGAGCGCGTGAGCGGTATGTGATGGCGTGAGGCAAGATGGACCGACGCACTTTCATGCTCACGGGTGCATGGCTGTCGACGATGGCCGGCGGCGCATGGCCGTGGTTCGCGCAGGCCGTCGCACGCGGCAACCTCGGCAACGATATGCATACGCTGGCGATCGTCGATTCCACGCTCGTGTGCGGCGCATCGTTCGCGCGCTATGCCGCGCATCTGCAACTGCCGGTCTTCGAGACCGGCGACGATGCCGGCGCGCTCTGGTTCACCGCGCTCGCACCCTGGCTGGGTGACGCGGCCTCGCGCGCGACGCCGTCGCTGATCGGCTTCACGCGTGCCTCCGACTACTTCGTCCTGCGGCATCTCGCGATCCGCACGGGACGCTTCGTGGAACACAGTCATGAGCCGCGAGTCGGGCAGCCCGCGCAAGCGGCCTATGTGGCGTTCGCGCTGACGCCGCGCCATGCGTGAGCCGTGCCGCTCGCGCGGATTGGCCGCCTGTCCGCCGAACATCGGGTACCTGCCGGACAGAGGCCGAACAAGCATCGAGCAAGTATCGAGCAGGCATCGAGCAGGCATCGAGCAAGCACGGCCCGGACATGAGCACTGCACCGCACCGCATCGATACGGCCCCGACCTCGACACACACCACCCGCTAAAACCGATAAGCCTTGTTCTTCGGATCAAAAGTCGAATCGTCGAACGTCTGCGGCGTAATGTTTTCGAACACGATCCGCTCGAACAGCTTGCCCTCGTTGTCGTAAGACTCGACGGTGCGGAAGAACGGATGCCGCAGATCGAGCCCGAGCGTTTCCTTCTTCGCATAGAACTGCGGCTGGCCGGTCGGCGTTTCGAACGTGAACGTGACGACGCGCACGCCGTCGATCGTCTTCACGTCGATCTGCGCCGAGCGGGGCACGCCGGCCTCGGCGTATTTCCGGCCTTCGTCGAGGTACTGGTCCGCGATGTACTCGGTGCCGAGATCGCGGACCTCGTGGTTCGATTGCGAGCGCGCGAGCGCGCCCGTCAGCGAGGTCCACACCGGCAGCACGTTCATGATGCCGCCGAGATGGCCGTACATTTCGTCGGTCCGTTTCGATTCGTCGTAGATGATTTCCTGGCCCGCGTGCGCGCCGTCGGGCAGCCACTTCGCGTAGATCCGCAGTGGATCGTGCGCGAGCCGCACCAGCATGTGATCGGGCTTGTCGGGCCACTGGCCGTGAATGCGCTCCGCGCGCGACATCGCGAACTCGTACGACGGATAGCCGTTCGGTCCTTCCTTGATGTAGCGCGGCAACGCGAGCGGATCGAGCGACTGGAACAGCGCGATCAGTTGCGCGTCGTCGAGCTTTTCGAGTGCGCCGCTTTGCTGCGCGGCGCGCAGCCATTTGACCTGCCTGTCGAGCGTGAGCTTGCCGACCCGCGCGAGCGGCGTGGTGGGCGGCTTGACGGTGCCGGCGCTCGCGCTGTCGAGCGGCGGCGGATGGTCGTCGTTTTGCGCGAACGCGGCGGGTATCGTGGACGGTGTGAACGGTGCGAGCAGGGCGGCCGCGGCGAGCGTCGCGCGAGGCAACGAGGCGAGCAGCGAATGCTTCAGCGCGGCGATCAACCGACGGCCCCTGAGCCCATATGCCGGTACTTCACGCGGGTACGCGCTGTCGTGCGGCGAACTCGCGGCAATGCGCGACGCAACCCGCTGGCGGCGCGAACGGGCGGATATGCCGTGTTTCATGAATCCCTCCAGAAATGGCGCGGGCAACCACGCGGCAACACAGCAACACAGCGATACAACGACGCCGGCGCATGGCCGTCATGATGAACGAACACGCGCGGCGGATATTCCCGTCAGGCCGACTTCTGCTTCGCGAGTTCCTCGTCGCGCAATGCGCGGCGCAGAATCTTGCCGACATTGGTTTGCGGCAGTTCGTCGCGGAACTCGACGAGCTTCGGCACCTTGTAGCCGGTCAGGTTCTTGCGGCAATAGGCGATCACCTGTTCCGCGGTCAGGGTCTGATTGCGCCGCACGATGAACACCTTCACGCGTTCGCCCTGCGCCGGATCGGGCACGCCGATCGCCGCGACTTCGCGCACTTCCGGATGCGCGGCGATCACGTCCTCGATTTCGTTCGGATAGACGTTGAAGCCCGACACGAGAATCATGTCCTTCTTGCGGTCGATCAGGCGGATAAAGCCGCGCGAATCCATCACGCCGATGTCGCCGGTCGCGAGCCAGCCGTCGTCGTCGAGCACCTTCGCGGTTTCCTCGGGACGATTCCAGTAACCCTTCATCACCTGCGGGCCCTGCACGCATAGCTCGCCCGCCTCGCCGACGTTAGCCCAACTGCCGTCGTCGCGGCGAAAGCGCACCTGGGTGGATGGCGCCGGCAGCCCGATCGAGCCTTCGAAGTCGCGCAGGTGGGTCAGATCGACCGGGTTCATCGAGACGATCGGCGAGCACTCGGTGAGCCCGTAGCCCTCGACGATCGGCTTGCCGGTCACGGCCTTGAAGCGTTCGGCGACCGCCTTCTGCGTCGCCATGCCGCCCGCCATCGCGAGCTTGAGGTCCGAGAAGTCGCGGTTGCGGAATGCCTCGTTGTCGAGAAACGCGTTGTAGAGCGTGTTGACCGCGGTCATGCCGGTGAACTTCTCGTGACGGATGATCATCATCACGCGCTTCATGTCGCGCGGATTCGCAATCAGGATGTTGCGTCCGCCGAGTCCCATGAAGATCAGCGCGTTCACGGTCAGCGAATAGATGTGATAGAGCGGCAGCGGCGTCAGCACCGTTTCGACTTCGCCGCTCAACTGCCCCGCGGCCCACGCCTTCGCCTGCAGCAGATTGGCGACGATATTGCGGTGCGTGAGCATCGCGCCTTTCGCAACACCGGTGGTGCCGCCCGTGTATTGCAGGAACGCGATGTCGTCGTGGCTTGCGCGCACCGGCGCGAGCGTGCGCGCGTAGCCGGCCGCGAGCGCCTGCAGCAGCGGCACCGCCTGCGGCAGCGAGTAGGCGGGCACCATCTTCTTGACGTGACGCAGCATGAAATTGAGCAGACGGCCCTTCAGGTTGAGGCCGTCCGCGAGCAGATCGCCGAGCCCGGTCACGATGACGTTGCGCACCTTCGTGCCCGGCAGCGCGTCTTCGAGCGTCTTCGCGAAATTCTCGAAGACGACGATCGTCTGCGCGCCGCTGTCCTTCAGCTGATGCGCGAGTTCGCGCACCGTGTAGAGCGGATTGACGTTGACGACCACCGCGCCGGCCTTGATCGTGCCGAACAGCGCAACCGGATACTGGAACGTGTTCGGCAGCATGATCGCGACGCGCTCGCCCGGCTGCACGTCGACGCTTTGCAGATACGCGGCGAACGCGGTCGCCTTGCGGCCCAGTTCGCCGTAGGTCAGCTCCGCGCCGACGCTCACATAGGCGACGCGCTCGCGGAACTGCGCGATGCATTCGTCGAAGAACTGGCCGACCGACTCGTATTGCGTGACGTCGATGTCATGCGGCACGTCCGCGGGATACGAGGCGTACCAGATGCCGTCGGTATTCGGCGCGCGCGGCGGCGTGGACCCGGCCGCTGAGGCGGACCCGTCGGACCCGGCGGCGGCCGGGGGCGGGGCCTGGATAGGCTGGGGCATCGGCTCGGTCATCGGTCGTCTCCTGTCGATCGGTGTGAGTGCTGGCGGTAGCGTTAGCGTTCCACGATGGCGACTACGCCCTGGCCGCCTGCTGCGCAGATCGAGATCAGCCCGCGCGCGCTGCCGGCCGGCTTGTCGAGTTGCGCAAGCAGCTTTGCGAGCGCGGCGACGATGCGCCCGCCCGTCGCCGCGAACGGATGGCCGGTCGCGAGCGAGCCGCCGTTCACGTTGAGCCGCGTGCGATCGATCGCACCGAGCGCACCAGCGAGGCCAAGCTGCGTGCGGCAATATTCGTCATCCTGCCATGCCGCGAGCGTGCACAACACCTGGGCCGCGAATGCTTCGTGGATTTCGTAGAAGTCGAAGTCCTGCAACGCGAGGCCGGCGCGTGCGAGCATGCGCGGCACCGCGTACGCGGGCGCCATCAGCAGACCTTCCTGCTGGTCGAAGAAGTCGACGGCGGCCGTCTCCGACCAGCTCAGGTACGCGAGCACCGGCAAGCCGCGCTCGGCCGCCCACGCCTCGCTCGCGAGCAGCACGGCCGAGGCGCCGTCGGTCAGCGGCGTCGAGTTGCCGGCCGTCAGCGTGCCGGCATCGCGATCGAACACGGGCTTCAGGTTCGCGAGCTTTTCGAGTGTGAGGTCGGCGCGCAGAGTGTTGTCGCGCGCGAGGCCCTTGTACGGCGTCATCAGATCGTTGACGAAGCCGCGCGCATACGCATCCGCGAGCTTGCGGTGGCTCTCGCAGGCGAGCACGTCCTGTGCCTCGCGCGAGATGTTCCAGCGTTTGGCCATCAGCTCGCAGTGCTCGCCCATCGACAGCCCCGTGCGCGGCTCGCCGTTGCGCGGCAGGAGCGGCTTGAAGAACATGCCGGGCCGCAGCTTCGCGAGTGCGCTCACGCGCTGCCCGGTGCTCCTGCCGCGATTCGCTTCGAGCAGGATCTTGCGCATGCGCTCGTTGACGCCGATCGGCGCGTCGGACGTGGTATCGACCCCGCCCGCGATGCCCGCCTCGATCTGCCCGAGCGCGATCTTGTTGGCGACGAGGATCGCGGCTTCGAGGCCGGTGCCGCAGGCCTGCTGCACGTCGTAGGCGGGCGTCTCTTTCGCCAGCGTGGTCGAGAGCACGGACTCGCGCGTCAGGTTGAAATCGCGCGAATGCTTGATGACCGCGCCCGCCGCCACCTCGCCGAGACGCACGCCGTGCAGGTCGTAGCGATCGATCAGGCCTTGCAGCGTGAAGGTCAGCATGTCCTGGTTCGAGGCGTTCGCGTAGGCGGTGTTCGAGCGGGCAAACGGAATCCGGTTGCCGCCGACGATGGCGACGCGGCGCACGGCGGGTGGCGGGTGGGGCATGCTCGGCTCCTTGCGGTTATGGCCCGACGGTTCGGTTATCGGATGAGGCGAACGATTGAAATGACGCGCATGGCGGCTGCCCGGCTCATTGCAGCCGCCACTGCATGCGCGCGCGCAAATGCGGCTTGTCGCCGGCGATGTCGCGCACTTCGAGATCGCGCTCGATCAGCGACGGCGACGCGCTCCACAACGACGCCTCGCCGGGCAGCAGCATCGGCACCTTGAATTCGGCAGCGAGCGTCGCCTCGGCGAGCGGCTTCGGCGGCTGCAATGACGACGCGGCGCGCGCGAGCGTCCACATGCCATGCGCGATTGCGCGCGGAAAACCGAAGACCTTCGCCGATAGCGCGCTCAGGTGGATCGGGTTGTAGTCGCCGGATACGCTCGCGTAGTCGCGGCCGAGTTGCGGCGCGAGTTGCCAGCGCGCGATGCGTTGCAGCGGCTCGGGGCCGAGCGTCAGAGCTTCGAACGGGCTGCCGATGGTGGACACTGCGGTGGACACCGCGGCGGACGCCGTGCGCTTCAGATAGACGCTGTCGCCGTCCCAGACCGCTTCGCCGCGCCGGTAGATGCGCGTGCGCACCACGAACGCCTGGCCTTTGTCGTGGCGCAGCAGCGCGCCGAATTCGACCTCGATGCGCAGCAGGTCCTTGTACGCGAGCGGCCGGCGCAGCCGCACATGATTGGCCAGATGCACGAGCCCGAGCGCGGACCACGGAAACGCCGGGTCGGTCAGCATCAGCAGATGCAGCGGAAACGCGAGCAGATGCGGATAGGTGAGCGGCACGCCATGCTCGGGGATGAAGCCGCACACGCGCGCATAGCGCCACGCCGGGCCGGGGGCGAGCGCGACGGCGGGGCGCACGAGCCGCAGCGCCGGCAGTTGCGGCGCCTGCCCGGGTTGTGTGCCGCGGCCGCGCTTGACGATGCCCGACAGCGCGCGCGCATGGAGCTTCGCCGTCGAAGGCAGGGTGTCGACGACCACGGTTTTCGGCCGCGCACCGCCGCCCGGCGCGGACGCGGCATGACGGTTCCCGAACGGATCATCCGGCTCGCGCATGCTCATGCTCCAGGGTTCATGCTGCGTAGTCCCATTCCGTGCGCCACTTTCACGCTCCGATCAGGCTCTGGCCGCAGACGCGCACGACCTGGCCCGTCACGCCCGCCGAGCCCGGATGCGCGAGCCACGCGATGGTCTGCGCGACGTCGACGGGCTGGCCGCCCTGGCTCATCGAGTTCATGCGGCGGCCGGCCTCGCGGATCGCGAGCGGAATTTTCGCGGTCATCTGCGTTTCGATAAAGCCGGGCGCGACCGCGTTGATCGTGATGCCGCGTGCGCGTAGCGGCGCCGCCATGCTGGCGACGCGGCCGATCACGCCGGCCTTCGAGGTCGCGTAATTGGTCTGGCCGAGATTGCCGGCGATGCCGTTGATCGACGACACCGCGATAATGCGCCCGCCGTCGCGCAGGATGCCGCCTGCGAGCAGCGCGTCGTCGATGCGCTCCTGCGCGCTCAGGTTGATGTCGATCACGCTCTGCCATGCGGCTTCGGTCATCTTCGCGAGGGTCTTGTCCTTGGTGATGCCGGCGTTGTGCACGACGATGTCGACGCCTTGCTCGTCGAGCGCGGCGGCGAGCTGGGCGGGCGCTTCGGGCGCGGCGATGTCGAACGTCAGTGCGGTGCCGTTGAGCGGGCGCAGCGTCGCGTCGAGCGCATCGCGCGCGGACGGCATGTCGAGGCCGATCACGTGTGCGCCTTCGGCCGCGAGCACGCTCGCAATGGCCGCGCCGATGCCGCGTGCGGCGCCGGTGACGAGCGCGCGGCGGCCGGCGAGCGGTTGCCGCCAGTCGAAGGCGGCGGACGTCGTGGGGTTGGCGTCGTGGGGGCTGCCTACGTTGGCTGTATTCGCTGCGTTGGTTACTTCGAGCGAGTTGCCCGAATCGCGCAGGCCGCTCATGCTGTTCACGCCGGTTTGGCCGCTGGCATCGCTCGCCTCGATGCGCACGACCTGGCCCGACACATACGCCGAGCGCGGCGACAGAAAGAAGCGCAGCGTCGCGTCGATACCGCTTGCTGCGCCTTGGGCGTTTTCCACGCCTTGCGCGACATACACGAGATTCGCGGTGATGCCGCGCCGCGCTTCCTTGCCGAGCGAGCGCGTCAGGCCTTCGAGCGCGCGCTGCGCGGTCCATTGACGCGGACTCGCGCAGGCTTCGGGCGGGCGGCCCAGCACGACGATGCGTCCGCATTTGCCGAGCGAGCGCAGCGTGTCGTGAAAGAAGCGGTGCAGCGGTTCGAGCTGGCTGCTGTCCTCGATGCCGCTCGCGTCGAACAGCAGCGCGGCGAGCTTGCCGGCCGAGCCCGCTTCGGCCGGCTCGAAGCGCCCGGTCATCAGGCCGTGGCGGTTGGCGAGCGGCACCCAGAGCCCGGCGCTTTCGTGCGCGACGCTCGTCATGCCGATACTCGCGACGAGCCTCGCGAGCGCATCGAACAGGTGCGGCTCGCGGCCCGCACCGATCGCGATCAGGCCGTCGAACTCGGGCCGGTCCGCGCGATAGCGCCGCAGCACCTCGGGCTTCGGCAAACCGAGCGAACGCGCGAGGCGCGCGCCGAACGGCGAGTTGACGAACTTCAGGTAGGAGTCGTTCATATCGTAGCTTGCTCCGCTGGACGCGCCCCGGGAAACCCCGTGGCGGGGACGCCGGACGTGTGCCAGTTTGCCTTGAGTTGGGGGCGCCGGGGGCGCTTTGCCGTGATGCGGCGCGGATTTTTTTGCGCGCTTGCGTGCCGGTTGGGCTGCGCCACTCAAGCCGCCACCTCCAACGCCTGCTCGAGCGCTTCCTTGCGCTTTTGCAGACTCGCGAGCATGTCGAAGTCGGCCGGGAAATCGTCGACCTTCACGACGTGCGCGCCATAGCGCGCGTAGTCGTCGAGCACGCGGCGCTCGTCGGCGTCGATCAGGCCTTGCCGCTCTGCCGTGTCGGTCCATGCGCCGAGTTGCGCGAGACTTTGCGGCATCGGTTCGAGCGAGCCCTGTTTGACCGCCTCGCGCAGCTTCTGGTCGATCTGCGTGAAGCGCGGATTCAGCGCGAACACGAGTTCGCCATAGCCGAGCGCATCGACGTCCGGGTGCGGCACGTACGAACCGGCGACGAGCCGCTCGCGCGCGGCGCCCGGCGTCTGCATCAGCTCGGCGATCTCGCTGCCGAGCCGGTCCGACGGCTCGCGGTGCGGCAGGCCGAACGGGAACGCGAGCCCGCGCACGAGCGTCGCGGCGAGGCGGTTCGGATAGTTCGCGAGCACGCCGTCGAGCGCATGCTGGGCCTGGTACAGCGCGTCCTCGACGCCCCAGCGCACGAGCGGCAGGTCATCGGGCTGGCGGCCTTCGTCCTCGAAGCGCTTTAACGTTGCCGAGATCAGGTAGAGCTGCGAGAGCACATCGCCGAGGCGCCCCGAGATGCGCTCGCGGCGTTTCAGGTCGCCGCCGAGCACGAACATCGACACGTCGGCGAGCAGCGCGAACACCGTCGCGAGACGTGTCGCCGCGCGGTAATACGCGTGCAGCGGCGCATAGGCGGCGCGCGGCTTGCCGATCAGCGCGCCGCTCGTGAGCCCATCCACGAGACTGCGCACGAGGTTCGACAGCATGAAGCTCAGGTGACCGAAGAATGCGGCATCGAAATCGCGCAGCGCCTTCGCGTGATCGGGCTCGCGCGTCGCGTTCATTTCCTTGAGCACGTACGGATGGCAGCGGATCGCGCCCTGGCCGAAGATGATCAGGCAGCGCGTCAGAATGTTGGCGCCTTCGACCGTGATCGCGATCGGCACCTGCTGATAGGCGCGCGCGAGAAAGTTCGACGGCCCCATGCAGATGCCCTTGCCGGCGGCCACGTCCATGCCGTCGTTGATGACCTTGCGGGCACGCTCGGTGATGTGATACTTGGCGATCGCCGAAATGACCGAAGGCTTCTCGCCGAGATCGACCGCATGCGCGGACAGGCGGCGCGCGGCATCCATCACGTAGAGGTTGCCGCCCATGCGGCCGAGCGCTTCCTGCACGCCCTCGAACTTGCCGACGGCGGTGCGGAACTGGCGGCGAATCGCGGCATACGCGCCGGTGCCGCGCACGGCGATCTTCGCCATCCCGACATTCGACGACGGCAGCGAGATCGCGCGGCCCGCCGCGAGGCACTCCATCAGCATGCGCCAGCCGTTGCCGACCTGGGCGCATCCGCCGATCACCCAGTCGAGCGGAATGAACACGTCCTTGCCCGAGTTCGGACCGTTCTGGAACACCGCGTTCAACGGCCAGTGCCGCCGGCCGATTTCGACGCCGGGGTGGTCGGTCGGAATCAGCGCGCAGGTGATGCCGGGCTCGTCGTCAGCGCCGAGCAGATGGTCGGGGTCGAGCGCGCGGAACGCAAGGCCGAGCACGGTCGCGATCGGCCCGAGCGTGATGTAGCGCTTGTCCCACGTGACGCGAAAGCCGAGCGTCTCGCGGCCCTCGTGCAGGCCCTTGCAGACGATGCCGACATCGGGAATCGCGGCCGCGTCGGAACCGGCGTAGGGGCTCGTCAGCGCGAAGCAGGGGATGTCCTCGCCGCGCGCGAGACGCGGCAGATAGTGGTTCTTCTGCGCCTCGGTGCCGTAGTGCATCAGCAGTTCGGCGGGGCCGAGCGAGTTCGGCACCATCACCGAGACGGCCGCGGCCGAGCAGCGCGTCGCGAGCTTCATGATGACCTGCGAATGCGCGTACGCGGAGAACTGCTTGCCGCCGTACTGCTTCGGAATGATCATGCCGAGAAAGCCGTGCTGTTTCACGAACTGCCACGCTTGCGGCGAGAGGTCCTGCCACACCATCGTGGTGTCCCAGTCGTTCGCGAGATCGCAGAGCTGCTCGCATTCGACGTCGAGAAACGCCTGCTCCTCGGGCGTCAGCGTCGCCGGACCGTAGCCGAGCAGCGTGTCCCAGTGCGGGCGCCCCGAGAACAGTTCGGCATCCCACCAGACCGTGCCGGCTTCGATCGCGTCGCGCTCGGTCGGCGACATCTGCGGCAGGATCTTGCGGAACGCGTCGAGCACCGGTTTCGCGAGCCATGCGCGGCGCAGCGGCCTGAACGTCAGCACGAAGGCGGGGAGTACGCACACGATCGCGAGGAACGTCGTGAGCGCCGGACCCGCCGCGCCGCCCAGATGCGCGGCCGCGACCCAGACGATCATGGCCGCGAGCCACCAGGAGGCGCGTGCCCGAACGTAGACGAGCGCGAGCGCAACGATGGCAAGCGCAAGGATGAACCACGGCATGACGTTTCCTCCTGGGTTTTGACAGCGCGAGCGAACGCCTCCGCGTGGCGCGGACGGTTCGCGTTCCATTGTTCTTTCTGATGACGATGCAAGCGGCGCCACCTGCGAAGCGCGCCTCTGATGCGGCGCTGGGTTCGCGGCGCTGTCGCTGTTCTCGCGCCGATGCCGATGTTCCTATCGGCTCGACAGCGCGGTGCGGCTCAGCGGCGCAACGTAGAGGTACGGCCCGGATAGGCGAGGTTTTCGGGTTTCATGGCTCGTGTGCGGTACGGGTTGCGTGCTGTCCGAGGGCTGCCTGCCTGCTTGTTTGTTGCCTGGCGCCTGTCCTTTGCCGGTTTGTTACTTGTACGTTGCTTCTTCGTTGCCTGCCGTCGGCCCGATGTTTCGGGCTGCTTGCCATATTCTGCAGGCTTCCCGCTGGGGACGGCCTATGCGGGCGCCGTCCCGGGCGAGGCATGCTCAAGCCGTGCCGTGCAACACGTGCTCGAACGATGCCGATGCTGCTTCGATGCCACCGCCGCCGCGGCGTTCGCCACCGTCCGTATCGCTATAAGCGGGTTGTGCCGATGCGGCGCTTTCGCGCGACGCGGACGGCGCCATCTCACGGCCGGCCGCTTCCTGAGCGCCATCGGTTGCATCGCCGAGCACCGCGGCGAACGTCGCCAGTTGCGAGCTGTCCGGCAGCGGCGCCTTGAGCGCAGCGACCATCAGCGAGGCAAGGCGCGCGATCAGCTGCAGATCGTTCATCGACTTGCCCTGCGAGAACTCGGAAATCAGGCTGTCGGTATCGGTGCCAGCGAGCACGCCCGACAGCGCGCCGATCGCGAAGTGCAGCCGCCAGCCGAGTTCCTCGCGCGGCAGATGCGGCAGCGCGCGCTGGAACGCATCGAAAAAGCGCACTGCCACCGGCTCGTAATGCTGGTTCAGAAAATCGCGGATGAACGACGACGGATCGGTATAGGCGCGGCCGAGCAGGCGCAGGAACGCTTTGCCGCCAATGCGCGGATCGCGCGAGAGCCGCAGCGCCGGAATGAACATCGCGCCGAGCACGTGCTCGCAGGTCAGCCGCGCGCCGAGCATGGCGTCGAAGCGGTCGAGCAGCTTGAGCCGCTCCTGGTTGAGCTGATCGAGACGGCGCGACAGCATCGAGTGGATCAGCGACTCCTTGGTGCCGAAGTGATAGTTGACCGCCGCGAGATTGACTTCGGCGCGCGAAGTGATCTGCCGCAGCGACATCGCCTCGTAGCCGCATTCGATGAAGAGCGTCTCCGCGGCGTCGAGAATGCGTGACTTGGTATCGCCGGCATGCCGGCCTGTTGTGCGAACTGCCATGTTGCGTCTCCCAGTTGCCGGGGCTGCCGGCTCGCAAACAAGCGATTCAAATCGCCATTTGAAACAATCGTTTTTTTCAGGATAAAGAAGGATGACGGCTGCGATCAAGGGGTCCCGTTCGACTAACTCCTCTAGAAGACCTGACGAGGGTCGCCTTTCCTGTGCGCGGTGCGTCAGATCGCGCGGAAAATAAAAAGGCCGTTCCGACGAAATCGGAACGGCCTCGTATTGCTCTGCGATGTATCTGGCCCCGCGCCTCGATCCTGATAACCCGAGGCGCCTGACGCGCGTTGGCGTCGTGGCGGTTCGAACCGCCTTTGCAGCTATTGTGCCCTATAACGCGCCGGCGCAGTAGCTGTTTAGTTCGAACGCTTGAAGCATTTGAAGCGGTCGGCGGGCGAGCCGGCCTACACGGCGCCTCCCGTGGCAGGCGCGCCGACTTCGCGCGCGGACTGCGTCATGTCGATGCCGCGCCGCTCGCGGCTGAACGGAATCAGCACGCAGATTACGACTGCGACGATGCCGATCACGACCGCCATCACGAGCGCGTAGTTGTTGCCGTGAATCTCTGCGATCTTCGATTGCAGCGGACCGTTGACCGACGAGATCAGGTTGCCGAGCTGATACATGAGGCCGGGGAAGGTCGCGCGAATCTCATCGGGCGAGATTTCGTTCAGGTGCACCGGGATCACGCCCCATGCGCCTTGCACCGAGATCTGCATCAGGAACGCGCCGAGCGCGAGCAGCATCGGCGTGCTCGAGAAAGCCCACAGCGGCAGCACCGGCAAGGCGATCAGCGAGGCGATGAAGATCGCGCGCTTGCGGCCGATCTTCTCCGATATCCAGCCGAAGAACAGCCCGCCGCAGATCGCGCCGATGTTCAGCGTGATCGTGATCCACGACACCGTATGCGCGTCGAACTGGTGCTGCACGCGCAGGAAGGTCGGATAGAGATCCTGCGAGCCGTGCGAGAAGAAGTTGAACGCGGTCATCAGGATGATCGCGTAGATCGACAGGCCGACGTTCTGCTTGAGCGTTGCGACGAGGCCGGGGCGCGCCTTCTTTTCGAGCGTCTTGAAGGCGGGCGACTCCGGCACGTGCGCGCGGACGTAGAGCACGAGCAGTGCGGGCAGCACGCCGACGAAGAACATGCCGCGCCAGCCGATGTATTGATAGAACACGCCGAACACGATCGAGGCGAGCAGATAGCCGCTCGGGTAGCCGGCCTGCAACAGGCCCGAGACGATGCCGCGCGATTTCGGCGGCACGGTTTCCATCGTCAGCGCACCGCCGACGCCCCATTCGCCGCCCATCGCGATACCGAACAGCGCGCGCAGCACGAGCAGCGTCATCAGGTTCGGCGAGAGGCCGGACAGCAACTCCAGCAGCGAGAAGCACGCGATGTTGACCATCAGCGTGGGACGGCGGCCGTATTTGTCGGCGAGCCAGCCGAAAATCAATGCGCCGAGCGGACGCATCATCAGGGTCAGCATGATGGCAAACGCGACCGATGGAATATCGGTACTGAATTCCTGCGCGATATCTTTCAGCACGAACACCATTAGAAAGAAATCGAATGCGTCCAATGTCCAGCCCAGATAGGCGGCAATCGTGACGTTTCTCTGTTCCCGAGTCCAGCTCATTGATTGTTCTCCTCTTTTCTGTCTTCAGAAACCCGCCTTTGACGACGGGTGCTTCAGTACTCGTTGCGCCTTGCTGCAAGCGCTTGCGGCGAGTGTACGCCGAGCGTTAAGCGCTTGCATGATTCAAGCCCCTTTTATCCGTGTTAATCCGGAGAGCAAATTTCATGCTGAATCTGCAATGCATGCTTTATGTTGGTTAATCGTAATTATCGTATTGAAAATGTTATAAATATTGTTTGTTATTTGTAATGTCAATCGGGTGCCTATTAGGCTTCAGGCAGAGCCATGAAACAGGGGGTGACAGGCTTGCTTCACTCGAAGTCATATAGCCCGACATGCGCGAGCGTGCCGATAGACCGGCATGCAGGGACACGAGGCGTGATGGCCCGATTACCGGCCATCGCGACAAAAACCGTCGTGCGGCAAAGCGGGACTTGCGCAACGAAAGCCGCACATCAGGCCGGTTCCGATGCCAGATTCCAGGGTAAACATCAGTGAGTGCATGAAGTGCTTGGAAAATGGTTGGTGTACGGAGTATATTCGTCTTCACAGTGCCACCCACACGGAATGGAGGAAGACAGTCATGCAATTTCATCTCAACGGTTTTCGCGTCGGCGACCCGACCATCGAACCCGCCGCGCAAGGCGCGCCTCGCGCCGGCATGCCCGAGACGGTCGACGTGCTGATCGTCGGCAGCGGTCCCGCGGGGCTCGTGCTGGCGGCGCAACTGTCGCAGTTCCCGTCGATCAGCACACGCATCGTCGAGCGTCGCGGCGAAGCGTTGCAGATGGGGCAGGCGGACGGCATCGCTTGCCGTACCGTCGAAATGTTCGAGGCATTCGGGCTCAGCGATCGCCTGTTGCGCGAAGCCTACTGGGTCAACGAAACGGTGTTCTGGCGTCCGGACGTGAATGATCGGAACGCGATCAGGCGTACCGGTCGTGTTCAGGATACCGAAACAGGTCTGTCGGAATTCCCGCACGTGATCGTCAATCAGGCTCGCGTGATGGACTATCTGCTCGATTCGATGCGCCGTTCCGCGCAGCGGCTCGAGCCGGACTACGGTCTCGAAGTCGTCGACGTGCAACGCGACGATGCGCACGACTATCCGGTGCGCGTGACGTTGCGCCATACCGATGCGGCGCAAGGCGACGCGACGATAACGGTGCGCGCGCGCTATGTGGTGGGTTGCGACGGCGCTCGCAGCCGCGTGCGCACGGCCATCGGACAAACGCTGCGCGGCGACGCGGCCAATCATGCCTGGGGCGTGATGGACGCGCTCGCCGTGACCGACTTCCCGGACATTCGCCTGAAAGCCGCGATCCAGTCCGCCGGCAAGGGCAATCTGCTGCTCATTCCGCGCGAAGGCGGGTATCTGATCCGCTTCTACGTCGATCTCGGCGAAGTCACGCCGGAGAATCGCGACAGCATCAAGCAGGCCAACGTCGAGCGCATCATCGAGACGGCCCGGCAAATCCTGCATCCGTATTCGCTCGACGTGAAGGAGGTCGCATGGTTCTCGGTGTACGAGGTGGGGCAGCGCCTGACGGACCGCTTCGACGATGCGTTGACTAGCGAAGGCACAGCGCGCGAGCCGCGCGTGTTCATCGCCGGCGATGCCTGCCACACGCATAGCGCGAAGGCCGGGCAGGGCATGAACGTGTCGATGCAGGACGGCTTCAATCTGGGCTGGAAGCTTGCGGCGGTGCTGGAAGGTCGCAGCGGCGTCGAGCTGTTGCGCACGTATTCCGACGAGCGTCAGCCGATCGCGCAGGAGCTGATCGATTTCGACAAGGAATGGTCGGCGATGATGGCCGCGCCGCCGAAAGATCCCAACCGGCCCGAAGCCGGCGGCGTCGATCCCGCGGAATTGCAGGCGTATTTCGTGCGCGCCGGCCGCTATACGGCGGGTGTCGCGACCCGTTACCGGCCGGCCATGCTGACCGGCGAGGCAACGCATCAGGCGCTCGCGAAGGGCTTTTCGATCGGCACGCGCTTTCACTCGTCGCCGGTCGTGCGGCTCGCCGATGCGAAGCCCGTCCATCTCGGCCATGCGGCGCGCGCGGACGGCCGCTGGCGCCTGTATGCGTTCGCGGATGCGAATCGCAGCGCGCTGCATGCGCTGTGCGAGCATCTCGCCACGTCACCCGATTCGGTGCTGCGGCTCGCCACGCCGGAAGGGGCCGACGTGGACAGCGTGTTCGATCTGCGCGCGGTGCTGCAGCAACCGCATCGCGACGTTCGTCTCGAAGACCTGCCGGCGTTGCTATTGCCGCGCAAGGGACGCTATGGTCTCGTCGACTATGAGAAGGCATTTACGAGCGATGCGGCAACTGATATCTTCGACGAACGCGGTATCGATCGCGAACGGGGTGCGCTCGTCGTGGTTCGTCCGGATCAATACGTCGCCCATGTGCTTCCTCTGAATGCCTATGCGGAACTGAACGCCTTCTTCGGGCCGATTTTCCGCCTGCGCTAAACCACGCCGATACTGCCAAATTGCCGACCCAACACGACCCCGATGCGCTCTCGAAGTTTACGGGCAGCCTCGTCCGCCGCGCCCAGCAACGCCATGCGGCGGTATGGCTCAGCGAAGTTTCCACCGAGATCACGAGCGTCCAGTACGCGGCGCTCGAAATCCTGCGGCACACGCCCGGCGTCAATCAACGGCAACTCGGCGAAGGGCTCGACGTGGATCGCTCGACGATTGCCGATCTCGTGGCGCGCATGGTGCGCAATGGGCTCGTCAAGCGATCCGACGATCCCGCCGACAAGCGCAGTTATCTGCTATCGCTGACCGCGGCCGGCAACAAGCAGCTTGCGGCCTTGCGGCCGCGTGTCGAGGAACTCGAGCGTGTGTTGACCGCAAGGCTGACGCAACGGGAATGCGAGGAGTTGCGGCGGCTGTTGTCGGCGTTGTTGCCGCCGAAGGGGTAGGGGCGGGGCCAATGTCCCTTGCCTACCGGTCAAAAGCAGGCTCCTGCTTCATCATCAGCAGCGTCTCGCCGTCCTGCACCGTTTCGCCGCGCTGGTTGAGCACCTTCAGATACAACGTCGCAATGGAGCGATCGTCGCGTCGGGTCGGACGCAGAGCTTTTACTTCGACTTCCACGTGAATGCGATCGCCTATCAGCAGCGGCGCGCGAAACGCCCAGTTCCAGCCGAGCGTTGCGATGCCCATCAGCCGCACGGGGCAACGTGTCTTCAGGCCATCGGCCAACGACAGGCCGAGCAGTCCATGCGCGATCCGGCCGGAAAAGCCGGCTTCCTGTGCCGCGACATCGTCGAGATGGATGTCGTAGAGGTCGCCCGACACGCCCGCGAAGTTGACGACGTGCGTTTCCGTGACCGTGATGCCCGACGTCAGGAAATGATCGCCAATCCGGATGTCTTGCGCGGCGTAGGTGCCGGGTTGCAGTCGCCGCCCTTCACGAGCCGGCGTTGTTGTTTCATGGGTTTCCGTAACCATGTCGTCTCTCCTTGTTGTGTTCCTTCATCGCCGCGCGGCACTCCGCCGGCGAAGTGTGGATGGGTAACAGCAAGCGTCGGCAAACATCAGCACACCGATTGCAGCCGTTGTGCGCAGGTCGAGAGCACGCTGTCCGGTTCGACCGTCCACCAGCGATCGCGCGAAAAAATCTCCACTTCCACCATGCCGTCGTAGCCGGCTTCCTCGATCTGCCGACGAAAACCCGCCAGATCGACGACACCGTCGCCCATCATGCCGCGGTCCATCAACATGTCCCGCGTATCGGCGAGCCAGTCGCAGACGTGATACCCGAGTATCCGCCGCGCGCGTCCGGCCGCCGCGATCGATTCGGACAGCAGTGGGTCCCACCAGCAGTGGTAGACATCGATGGCGACGCCGAGTAGCGCCGGATCGTCGGGCGCGATGGACTCGCACAGAGCGAGCGCCTGCGCGATCGTGTTGACCACCGAGCGGTCCGCCGCATACATCGGATGCAAAGGCTCGATGGCGAGCGGCACGCGCAGCTTGCGTGCCTCGTCGTACAGTTCCGCGATGCCGTCTGCGACCTGCTGGCGCGCTCCCGCAAGATCGCGCGGTGCCGTGCCGGCGCTATTCGCCGGTCCTGTTCCATTCACGCCGCCCACGACCATCACGAAGCATCGTGCGTCGAGTTCCGCCGCATCGTGCAACGCGCGCCGGTTGCTTTCGATAGCCGCGCGGCGCTCCGCCGGCGTGGCGCCTGTCAGATAGGCCGAGCGGCAATAGCCGCTCACACTCAGTTGCAAGGCGCGCAGCTGGCGCGCGACGGCCGGGGCGCCGGCCGCTTCGACTTCCTGCCGCCACGGCGCTACGCCACCGAAGCCCGCGCGGGCGATCCGGTCCAGCGTGAGCGCGATCGGCTCGCGATGCCCGAGCGTCGCGGTATTGATGGAACAACGGTGTAGCTGGTTGTTCAGCGATTCCATGCGTCGTTTCTCCCTGGTTGCCGCTTCAGTGGCCGTATCAATTGCCGCAGCCCAGCGTTTCCATGACGCGCCGCATGCGCTCGACGGCCAGCTCCGGATCGCGCAGCAGATTCGCGGTGTCCGCGAGACGGAACACGTCCGCGAGATAGCGCGGCGGACGTGCGCCGTGATGGCCGCCGAGCATGAAGAAATGCGGCTGGAAGCCGTTCAGGTAGGCGAGGAAGACGACGCCGGTCTTGTAGTATTGCGTCGGCATCCTGAAGATGTGGCGCGATAGGGCGACGGTGGGGGCGAGCAGGCTGTCGTAACGGGCCACGTCGCCTGCGGCCAGCGCGGCGAGTGCCTGCGACGCGGCGGGTGCGATCGCATCGAAGATGCCGAGCAGCGCATGCGAGAAGCCCTGTTCGTCGCCCTTGATCAGCGCCGGATAGTTGAAGTCGTCGCCGGTGTACATCCTGACGCCGTCGGGCAGCCGGCGGCGGAACGCAATTTCCTTGCTGTCGTCGAGCAGCGAAATTTTGATGCCGTCTATCTTGTGCGCGTTCTGCGCGATGATGCCAAGGCATACGTCGGCGGCTTCGTCGAGATCGTCGCTGCCCCAGTAGCCCTTCAGTTCCGGATCGAACATGTCGCCGAGCCAGTGCAGTATCACCGGCTGGTCGCACATGGCCAGCACTTCGCGATAGACCCGCGCGTAATCGTCGCGGTGCCGCGCAACGCGGGCGAGCGCGCGGCTCGCCATCAGGATCACCCGGCTGCCGGTGCGCTGGATTGCATCGAGCTGCGTGGCATAGGCGCGAATCACGTCGTCGCACGACGTCGCAAGATGCGCGGGCAGATGGTCCGTGCCGCAGCCTGACGCGATGAGTGCGCCCGGCAGGTCGCGGGTTTCGTTCATCGTGCGCTCGACCAGTTCGAGCGCCGTTTCCCACGTGAGGCCCATGCCGCGCTGGGCCGTATCCATCGCCTCGGCGATGCCGAGTCCCTGGCCGATCAGATAGCGGCGATATTCGATCGTGCGTGTCCAGTCGATCGCGCACGGCTGGTTCAGCTCGCCACTTCGAAGCGGATCGGCGACGACGTGCGCGGCGGAATAGGCAATCCGGCTGAACGGCGCCGTCGCGGGTTTGACCGCTAGCGGCTGGCCCTGGAGCGTATAGGGTTCGAGCTCGCCTGAGGAAGTGGGAAGAACGATGTGCATGATGATTGTGAATGGTTTGGGCAGGCGTAAGCGGCGGGCTTTACGCGGGTGTGTCGGAGAAACACGAAAATGAAGCGGGCACGTCGATGCCGAAGAACGTGGCGAATGCGGCCAGTTGTCCCTCGATCATCGGACGCCCGTTGGTCGCTCGACAGCCGCATTGTCGCGCGTGCGCGAGCAACGGCGTCACGGCGGGCGTCATGATGATGTCCACGACCTGCAGCGACGCAGGGAACGCGCCGAATGACGCGGGCATGCCGTCGCCGGGCCGCATGCCCACGGGCGAGCAGTTGATCAGCAGATCGATGCCCGATACGTCGGCCGGATCGATATCGACGCTGACCTGACACGCGGGGTGGAAGCGGTTCAGGCGGCCGGCGAGTTCATCGGGCAACGCGCGGTTGGGATCGCTCAGCGCGAGGCTCGCGACACCCGCACCGGCAAGGGCGAACGCGACGGCCGCCCCCGAGCCGCCCGCACCGAGCTGCTTGACGCGCTTGCCGCGCAGCGCAAAACCGATCCGCTCGAGTCCCATGACGAGCCCCGTGCCGTCGAACATATCGCCGAACCAGCTACCGTCCGGCTGCCGCCGCATCACGTTGATCGCGCCGACCTGCGCCGCCGTTGCCGATACCGCATCGACCAGCGCCATCGCGCTGACCTTGTGCGGCACGGTCACGACGAGGCCATCGAGATTGGCCAGCGATTTCAGACCGGCCACGACCTGCGCGAACGATGCAACCGGTGCTTCGAACGGCAGACAGACGGCGTTGATGCCGCCCGCGGCGAAAAGCGCGTTCATGATCTGTGGCGTCTTCACCTGGGTGACCGGGCTGCCGAGAATGCCGAACAGACGCGTCGAGCCGTCGATGCGCGATGCCTGCGTCGCGCCGCTCACAAGCGGTTCTCCCGGCGCGCGGCGAGGCGCGGATGTTCCGGCCACGCCTGTTCCGACATCGCGGCGTCGAGTCCCATCGGCTCCGGGCGGAACAGACGCTCGTCCATCAGCTTGAGGTCCGGCGAAATGGCGGGTCGGAATGCCATATGTGCAAGGACGTCACGCTCCAGATCGATACCCGGCGCGATCTCGATGAGTTCCAGGCCGCCGTCGATAGTACGGAACACGGCGCGTTCGGTGACGAACAGCGTCGTCTGATTGCGCTCGCGGGCGAACGGTCCGTTATACGACACCTGCTGCAGCTTCGGCACGAACTTGCGGTGCGCGCCTTCGCGCGGGATGCGCAGCTTGCCGTCTTCGCAGGCCACCTGGAGACCGCCGGCTGTGAACGTGCCGCCGAACACCATCTTGCGTGCGTTCTGGCTGATGTTGATGAAGCCGCCCACGCCGATCAGCTTGTTCGCGAACCGGCTGATGTTGACGCTGCCCTGCGAGTCGATTTCGACTGCCGAAAGAAAGGCGATGTCGATTCCGCCGCCGTCGTAGAAGTCGAACTGGTACGGCATGTCGATGATCGCACTGTAGTTGCGCGCGGCGCCCGCATCGAGGCCGGCCGCCGGCGCACCGCCGATCAGCCCCTGTTCGTTGGTCAGCACGATGTGATGCAGCACGTCTTCCTCGGCCGCGACGAGTCCGATGCCGGTGCAGACGCCGGAGCCCACGTTGCATACCGCGCCGACGCGCAGTTCCATCGCCAGCCGGCGCGCGATGATCTTGCGTTCGTCGAGCGGCAAACGTGGAAAACCGCCGAGCGGAATGCGCATCTCGCCCGAGAACGCCGGATCGTAGGCCGTCTGATACGTGACCGGCTGATCGGCCTCGACCACGACCACATCGACGAGCATGCCGGGGATCTTCACCGTCTTGGCCGGCAGGGTGCCGCGTTTCGCGAGCCGCTTGACCTGCACGATCACAAGCCCGCCGTTGCGCTTCGTGGCCTGTGCCATCGACAGCATGTCGCCGAAAATCGCTTCCTGCTCCATCGAAATGTTGCCGTCTTCGTCGGCGGTCGTGCCGCGCAGAAAGGCCACGTCGATGTCGAACGGTTTATAGAAAAGCCATTCGCGTCCCTCGATCTCGATCAGGCTGACGAGCGTATCGTCGCTGGCGGCACCTTGCCGGCCGCCGTCGTTGCGCGGGTCCACGAACGTGTGCAGACCGACGTGGCTGATCAGGCCCGGACGGCCCGCGGCGATTTCGCGTGTCAGTTGCGAGAGCGCGCCTTGCGGCAAGGTCCACGCCTCGATCTCCTGGTTCAGCGCCATCTGCGCAAGCGGCGGTGAATCGACGAGCGTGCCGCAGACGACGCGCTTGAGCAGCCCGGCATGCGCGAGTCGCGAAGCGCCCCGTTCGCCGCGGTCGCCGAGTCCGACCGGGTGTACCGAGGTGAGCCGGCGCGGCTCGCCTTGCGCGAGAAAGCGCCGCTCCAGCGCCTCGATCAGCGCTTCGGGCACGGCATGGCCGCTGCCCGATCCGCCGATCATCAGGGTATCGCCATCTTTCAGCATGCCGGCTGCTTCGTCGGCGCTCAGAATCTGCATGTCTTCTACTCCGTAGGGTCGCGTTCTGGTCACGCAGGGCGCCGCGCGCCGTGCCTCGTATCGAGCCGCAGCGCCTCGCAGGAAGCGCTGCCGGGACCGCAAAAACTTACTTTGGTAAGGGCCGTTCAAAATGGCGCCCGCGCCGGGCAGCGACAACTGCCCTGGATCGGACGTCGCGCCGGGAACCGCGTGGCCGCATGTTCGCGGCGCAACGGATCAGGCCGTCGAGCCCGACTCCCGGAGCACCTGCTGTTCATCCTGATGACGCGACAGACGCTTGCCCCACAGCGCGGCGATCAGCGTGAGCAGACAGAAAACGGCGAGGAACAGCATCACGCCGGTCGGCTTGCCGTTCGCGTACGCAACGAGCGCCGTGGCGATGAACGGCGTCGGGCCGCCAATGATTGCGCCCGACAGCTCGCGGCACATTGCGATGCCGGAGAAGCGGTATTGCGTCGGGAACAGGTTCGACAGGAAGGAGCCCTGCGCGCCGCAGGTGCAGCCCCAACTGATGCCGTAGACCGCGCTCATCGCGATGGTCGCGAGCACGACGTCCTTCGAGTCGATCATGTGGAAGAGCGGCCAAACGAGGCTCAGCGCGATCAGTGCGCCGGCCGCGAACACGTTGCCGCTGCCGTAGCGGTCGGCCAGCATGCCGCCCACCGGCGCGCACAGCAGCGAAAAAGCCAGCGCGATGATCAGGGCGATGAGACTGTCGGACTTCGCCATCCCGAGCGTGTTGGTCATGTAGCTCAGGGCAAACGTGTTCAGCACATAGCTGAGCGCCTGATGGCCGCCCATCGCGAGGAAGCCGCACAGAACCTCGCGCCGGCTATTGCGGAAGAGTTCGGCCACGGGCACTTTCTCCTTCCTCGCGCGTTCACTGGCCTTTTCCATCGCCGCGATATATTCGGGCGTTTCGTCGAGCTTCGAGCGGATATAGATCGCCACTCCGAACAGCACCAGCGAAATCAGGAACGGCACGCGCCATGCCCACGAATACAGGATGCTCTCGGGCACCGATGAAATCACGAGGAACGTCGTGATCGCTATCAGCACGCCGAAGTTCGTGGCGGCATTGGGAATCGAGGTAAAGAACGCGCGCCGTGACGGCGGCGTGTACTCCGCGATCAACGTGATCGCGCCGGCCAGTTCCGCGCCCGCGCCGAAGCCCTGCATCAACCGCAGCAGCACCAGCAGGGCCGGGGCGAGCATGCCCACCTGCTGATAGGTCGGCAGCAGGCCGAGGCCCACGGTCGCCGCGCCCATGATCGTCACGCAGAACACGAGTGCCGGTTTGCGCCCGTACTTGTCGCCGATATGCGAGATCACGATGCCGCCGACAGGGCGGATCACGAAGCCCACGGCAAACGTGGCGAAGGCCGCGAGCACGCCGGCCAGTTGCGACAGTTGCGGAAAGAAAAGCTTGTTGATGATGAGCCCCGACGCCGCGGCGTAGAGGCCGTAGTCATACCACTCGATGATGGTGCCGAGCGTCGACGCGAATACCGCACGTCGGATGTTTTTGCGGCTAACCTGCTGCGCATGTGCATGCTGCATAGCGCTGTCTCCGTTTCTCTTGTCAATGATGTTCCGCGGCGCACCGAGAGGCGGCGCGGCGCACTGTTTGCCCGCTAGGAACGCTTCGGCCGCTCGCCGAACGCGTTGGCTCCTTCTTCGTAGTTGCCCGAGGCGAAGCACAGCGACGTCAACTCGTTCTCGTAGCGGATGCCCTGATCGACGGACATCGACAGCGCCGCGCGCACGGCCGCCTTGACCGACTGCGTCGCAATCGGGCTGAATTCGGCCATCTTCCGGCACAGCGCCATCGCGGTATCGACCACGGCCGTGTCTTCGACCACGATCTCCACCAGACCGATGCTGTGCGCCTCGTGTGCGTCGATCGAGTCGCCGGTGAGCAGCAGCCGCATGGCCTGGCCGTAGCCAACCAGACGCGGCAGCATTTGCGATGCACCGCCGCCGCCGACCCAGCCGCGCAAGACTTCCGGCGCGCCGAACTTCGCGCTTTGTCCCGCCACGCGGATGTCGGCGCCCAGCATCATTTCGAGTCCGCCGCCCAGCACCCATCCCTTGAGCGCCGCGACGACCGGCTTGGTGAATTCGCGAATGACCATCGCGTAGTCCGTGCGCCGGCGGAATTCCCACGCAGTCCGATACGTCTTCAACGTATGGAGATCGCTGCCGGCACTGAAGGCGCGTTCGCCTTCGCCGCGCAACAGCACGACGCGTACGTCGTTATCCCGCTCCAGTTCCTCCCTGATTCCAACCAGCGTTTGCGTCATTTCCGGCGTCATCGCATTCATTTTTTCCGGCCGGTTGATGACGATTTCGGCCACGGCTCCGTGGCGCCTGAGTAGAACGTGCTCCTGCATTGTGTCTCCTGATTCTGCTGCTGCATGCAGCGCGGTTTCCCTCGATCGCGACCCATATACTTACTTACTAGTAAGTATTTTTTCGTGAAGATACCAGCTTTGTTTGAGACAGGCAACGGGGATTTTTGCTAGCGTCATGGCTAGCGCCTGGCGCCGTCCGCAATGGGTCTGCGACGGGTGACGGGAAGTGGGGGAAGTGTTTTGCCGGCCGGCTGGCCGGGCTCGGGGATGGACTGCTTCGCTGCTGGGGCGCGGGGGAGTCGTGTAGAATCGGCGCCATCAATCGTGCCGGACCGTTGTGCGCCGGCTGCCCGCAATTACACGAGTCACGCCTGCTGCTGTGTTCCGCATGAGGCCGCTCTCATCACACCGTTTTTCGCCGAGGTGAGACGTTGAGTCAGAACGACAAGACAACTTCCGGGCCCAAAAAGCCTTCGATGTACGACAGCATTAAAGAACTGGCAAAGAAGCTGCTCATTGCACACGGTTATCACAAGACCACGTTCGGCGTGATCGCCAAACAGTTAGGTATCACGACGACCAATATCCACTATCACTTCGGCAACAAGAACAGTCTCGTTGAAGAAGTCGTCAAGGATTATGTCGACGCGGCAATCCACGGGCAAAAGAGCATCTGGCTCGATGAAACGAAGTCGCTACAGGAAAAGGTGCAGGGAGAGATCGCCTATAACCGCAATCTGTACAGGAAATACAACCCGGGCGGAAAGACCCATCATCCCTGGAGTCTGATCGGACGTCTACGGCTCGAAAGCGATGTGCTCAGCGACGAAGCGCGCGCGACCCTCGTCAGGTTCACGACCGAAATTCACGGCGCAATCGAGACAGCGGTCGGATTCGCGATCCGCAGCGGTGAGTTGAAACGCGATACGCCGAAGGAGGACCTGATTCTTCTATTGACTCATCTTGCCGACAGCCTTTCGGTATTCGCACAGGACGCGGGGGGATTCGAACGGGTCGAGCAATTCATGAATGCGTTTTCGCGCGTCGTGTTGACGAAATACACGCGCAATTCAGGCTGAGAGGACGGAGGTCCTGATTGAGGTACTTCTAATGCGTGCCGAGTCGTCCGGCACGCGGTGCTGCGGTCAGTCCGCGATGGATTGGCCGCAGCTATGCAACGTCGCGCGATCTTCGATGAACCCGACGTCGTGGACATCGGGAACACACTGACTCCCTCACGCCAGCGCCTGCGCTCCCGCTTTCGCGACCTGCGCATCTTCACCCGGCTTCACGCCGGACACACCGACGGCGCCCACCACCTGCCCATCGACGGTAAGCGGAACACCGCCTTCCAGCGTCGCGACGAGCGGTGCGCTCACGAAAGCGGTGCGGCCGCCATTGATCATTTCTTCGTAGAGGCGCGACTCGCGGCGTCCCAGGGCCGAGGTGCGCGCCTTGCCGATTGCCATCTCGGCGCCGATCGGCGCGCAGTTATCCAGACGCAGCAGGCCGAGCAGATGGCCGCCGTCGTCGACCACCGCGATGGCGACGGGCCAGTGGTTTTTTTCCGCCTCGGCGCGAGCGGCGTCGAGAATGCGCGTGGTTTCCGCGAGGGTGAGTACAGATTTGGTTTGCATGTCGGTCGATTCCCGGAGTTATTGAAGCGCGTCTTCGATAAGTTCGATCCAGTGCTGCACGCGCGTGCGATTGGCACTGGCGAGGTGAGTCTGACAGCCGATGTTGGCCGTCGCAATGAGGTCGGGCTGGCCGCTTTCGAGCGCGTCGAGCTTGCGCTCGCGCAGCGTTGCCGCCAGTTCCGGCTGCGTGATCGAATAGGTGCCCGCCGAGCCGCAGCATAGATGCGCGTCGGGAACGTCGGTCAGGTCGTAGCCGAGCCGCGTCAGGATCGCCTCGACCGCACCGCCGAGCTTCTGCGCATGCTGCAGCGTACACGGGCAATGAAAGGCGATGCGCTTGCGCTCGCCGGTTTGCAACGCGTCGAGCGGTTCGCCGCGGAGCACTTCGACGAGATCGCGGGCCAGCTCGCTCGTCCGCTCGGCCTTGGTTGCGTAGAGCGGATCGTCGCGCAGTAAATGTCCGTACTCCTTGACGAATGCACCGCAGCCGCTCGCGGTCAGCACGATCGCTTCGGCGCCCGCCTCGATGGCGGGCCACCATGCGTCGATATTGCGGCGTGCGCGTGCGAGGCCCGCGTCCTGCGCGTTCAGGTGATAGTCGGTTGCGCCGCAACAGCCGGCCTGGGGCGCCGCGATCACGCTGATGCCGAGCCGGTCGAGCACGCGAGCTGTGGCGGCGTTCGTGTTCGGCGACAAGGCAGGCTGCACGCAGCCTTCGAGTATCAGCATGCGACGGCTGTGTCTCGCCGGCGGGCGAGGCTTGGCCGCGACCTTGTCGACGGGGATTTTCTGTCGCAGCGATGTGGGCAGGAAGGGCCGCGCAAGACGGCCCGCCGTCAGCAGCGTCTTGAATACCATCGGGCGCGGGATGACCTGCCGCAGCCCTTCGCGCAGCATGCGCTCGCCGGTCGGCCGCGCGACCCGCCGCTCCAGTTCGGCGCGGCCGATGTCGAGCAGCGCGTGATAGGTGACGCCGGAAGGGCAGGTCGTTTCGCAATTGCGGCAACTCAGGCAGCGGTCGAGATGCTGCTGGGTTTTCGCGCCGACGTCCTCGCCTTCGAGCAGTTGCTTGATCAGATAGATGCGGCCGCGCGGGCCGTCTAGTTCGTTGCCGAGGACCTGATAGGTCGGGCAGGTCGCGTTACAGAAGCCGCAATGGACGCAACTGCGCAGGATCGATTCCGCTTCGTCGGCGCGCGCGAGGGTTCGGGCCTGTTCGCTGAGGTTGGTTTGCATGGTGTCTCGCGTCAGAAGTCGGCGTACAGGCGGCCGGGGTTGAACAGGCCATGCGGATCGAGCCGGGCCTTCAGCGCGCGATGCAGGCGCAGCAGCGGTGCGGAGAGCGGCATGAACGGGCTTGCCGCGCCGCGCGGGTCCGGCGTTGCGTCCGCGCTGTAGCGAGTCGCGTGACCGCCGGCGGCCGCAGCGATTGCCTGTATCGACGAAACGTCCGCATGGCTCTTGAGCCAGCGCTGCGCGCCGCCCCAGTCGAGCATGACGTCACCGGGCAGTGCCATGAGCGGCGCGGCGACCGGCAGCGACAGACGCCAGAGCGGACGCGCATCGGCGAAGAAAGGCAGGCGGTGTTCGCGCAGGTCGGTCCAGAACGCCATGTCGAGGTCCGCGCCGCCGATGTGGCCGATGGCCGATTCCACGGAGCCTTCGCCGCCTTCGAGCCGCACGTGCAACAGGCCATCCTCGTAACAGGCGCCGGTGACGGGAAGTGCGCCGCGGCGCCAGTTCGTCAGCGCCGTCATGGCTTTGTCGGCACTCATCTCAAGGACGACGCTGCGCGTCGCGCGCGGTTTGGGCAGTACCTTCAGCGACACCTCGGTCATCACGCCGAGGCATCCGTAGCTGCCGGCCGCGAGCCGCGCCATGTCGTAACCGGCGACGTTCTTCATCACTTCGCCGCCGAAGCGCAGATGCTTCGCCTCGCCGGTGATCAGGCGGCAACCGAGCACGAAGTCGCGCACGGAGCCTGCCCACGGCCGGCGCGGTCCCGACAGCCCGCTCGCGACCGCGCCGCCGAGCGTCGCGCGGCCGTCGAATTCGGGCGGCTCGCAGGGCAGCATCTGACCGGCGGCATCGAGTGCGGCCGAGAGCGCCGCGACGGAGGTGCCGCAACGCGCCGTGATAACGAGTTCGGTCGGCTCGTAGCGGACGATGCCGCTGTGGCTGCGCGTGTCGAGTTCGCGCGCGCCGTTGGGTGCGCCGTCGGGTGCACCATCAGGCACGCCGCGGCCGAGAAACGCCTTGGTGTTGCCGCCGCGCACGCTCAGCGGCGTCTGCGTCGAGATGGCGCGAGCGACCTCGTCGACGAGACGCTGGCTGTCGTCCAGCGGGATCGGATCGTCTCGCATCAGAATCGCTCCAGTTCAGGAAACGGCAGGGCGCCGTGGTGAACGTGCATCGCGCCGAATTCGGCGCAGCGATGCAGGGTCGGAATGTTCTTGCCGGGATTGAGCAGACCTTGCGGATCGAACGCGGCTTTCAGGGCATGAAACAAGGTCAATTCATCGGCATTGAACTGCGCGCACATCTGATTGATCTTCTCGCGGCCCACGCCATGTTCCCCTGTGATGCTGCCGCCGACCTTCACGCACAGCTCCAGGATCGCGCCGCCGAGCGCTTCGGCGCGCTCGGTCTCGCCCGCGTTCGCATCGAACAGGATCAGCGGATGCAGATTGCCGTCGCCCGCGTGGAAAACGTTGGCGACGCGCAGCCCGTATTGCTGCGACAGGCGCTCGATGCCGGCCAGCACGCCCGGCAGTTCGCGGCGTGGGATCGTGCCATCCATGCAGTAGTAGTCGGGCGAGATGCGGCCGACCGCCGGGAACGCGTTCTTGCGGCCAGCCCAGAATTTCTGGCGCTCGGCTTCGTCGCGGGCGAGCCGCACGTCGGTGGCGCCGGCCGCGCGCAGCAGCGCTTCCACCCGCTCGCAATCCTCAATGACGTCGCTTTCGGCGCCGTCCACCTCGCACAGCAGGATGGCTGCCGCATCCACGGGATAGCCCGCGTGGATAAAGTCTTCGGCGGCGCGAATGGCGAGGTTGTCCATCATCTCCAGGCCGCCCGGAATGATCCCCGCGCCGATGATCTCGGCCACCGCCGAGCCGGCCCGCTCGACATCGTCGAAGCTCGCGAGCAGCACGCGGGCGCTCTGCGGTTTGGTGAGCAGCTTCACCGTGACTTCGACGACGATGCCGAGCATGCCTTCCGAACCGGTGAAGAGCGCGAGCAGATCGAAGCCGGGCGAATCGAGCGCGTCCGATCCGAGCGTGACGCGTTCGCCCTCGATGGTGAGGACTTCGAGCTTGAGGATGTTGTGGACCGTCAGGCCGTATTTGAGGCAGTGCACGCCGCCGGCGTTCTCGGCGATGTTGCCGCCGATCGAGCAGGCGATCTGCGACGAAGGATCGGGGGCATAGTAGAGCCCGTACTGCGCGGCGGCCTGCGAGATCGCGAGATTGCGCACGCCCGGCTGAACGCGCGCGATGCCGGCCTCGGGATCGATCGCGACGATGCGGTTCATGCGCGCCATCACGAGCAGAATGCCTTTTTCGAGCGGTAGCGCGCCGCCCGACAGACCAGTGCCGGCGCCGCGCGCCACCACGGGAATGCGCGCCTCGTGCGCATAGCGCAGCAGCGCTTCGATCTGCTCGACGGTTTCGGGCAGCGCGACGAGTAGCGGGGTCGTGCGATAGGCCGAGAGCCCGTCGCATTCGAACGGACGCAGCTCCTCGGCTTCGTGCAGGATCGTCAGGCCGGGCACGCGCGCGCGCAGTTCCGCGACGACGGCGGCACGGTCGTGCGTAACGAGCGGGCCGTCGATCGCTTCGTCATAGCGATAGCTCATGAATGTCTCCTCGCCCTCGCGCGACGGATCGGGACGACCGGCCGGCAGGCGTTGCAGGCGGAATTGTTGCCGCGCTGCCGGCGTCTGTCGATAAGCTGGTCGAGTGGTCGTACCAGTTTTTTATCGGGCTTCGCAGAGCAATTTCTGCACTGACCTTAATATCGTGCGATATCCTGCTGGATGACGATTTGATTCATACCCTTTCCCTAGCTGGTCGTACCACTTGAAAATGCACGATACGAATACCCGCGAGAACGCCGATGTCGCCCCCGCCCGCCAGGTCGCGGACGTCGTGGCGGAACGCATCGAACGGCTGATCGTCGACGGCGTGCTCAAAGCGGGGCAGTCGCTGCCCTCGGAGCGGCGGCTTGTCGAGAAGCTCGGCGTGTCGCGCACGGCGCTGCGCGAAGGGCTCAAGCTGCTGCGCGCGCGCGGCATCATCGAGACCTCGCATGGGCGCGGATCGTATGTCGCCAGTCTGACCGGGCACACGGAGACCTCGCCGCTCATGCACCTGCTCGGCTCGCAGCCGCGCACGCTCTACGACCTGTTCGAGGTGCGCGGCATGCTGGAAGCGGAATCGGCGCGGCTGGCGGCACTGCGCGGCACGCCGGCTGACCATGTGCTGATTACGCGGCGCTATCAGGAGATGATCGAGGCACAGGAGACCGAGGCCGATCCGTCGGTCCACGCGCGCCTCGATCACGCGTTTCATCTGGCGATTTGCGAGGCTTCGCACAATCCGGTGCTGGTCCACACCCTGCAATCATTGACCGATCTGCTGCTCAGTTCCGTGTTCGCGTCGGTCAATAACCTTTACCACCGCGAACAGCACAAGCGGGTGATCGATCGTCAGCATGCGCGGCTTTACAACGCGGTGATCGGCAAGCTGCCGGAGCAGGCGCGCAAGGCCGCCGCCGATCATATCGACAGGGTCTGTGCGAGCCTGCGTGAAATCGAGCAGGAAGAGCAGAGGCTGGTGCGGGCGACGTTGCGGCTCGAAGGGTGGAGTTGAGCGTCCGCTTATGCCTGGAGATACCTAGAAATCCGCCGCCATGGCGAGCGCCCGGGCTTTTCCCTGCTCGATCGCCTGCCGAGGGTCGGCATGCCAGGTGTGCTCCACCATGAGGCTTTTAACGTCGGCCACGCCAATGAACTTGAGCCAGAAGTCGAGATAGTCGGCCTGATGTTCAAACCCGGGATGGCCGCTGCCGGCACTTGCCTCGCGGCTCTGTCCACGCACATGAATGACGAGGGCGCGCGGAATCTTCAGCATCGGACCGTATGCGCTCCCATTGAAGGTGAACAGCATATTGCGCTGGCTGACGAGATCGATCAGTTGTTTCAGCTTGTACGGGTAGCCGAAATTCCACATCGGCACGCCGAGAACGATCCGGTCAGCTTCCTGGAAACGCTTGACGAGAGACTGTATGCGATTCCAGATCGACGATTCGACGCTGTTCAAGGGTTCTTTCGATACCCCTTTATATTTCGCGCCAATGCCCTCGCTGTCGAAGTCGGGCAGGTCTTCTTCCCAGACGTTCAACGTGTCGACCTCGATCGACGTGCAATGCTGGCGATACGCGTCGAGAAACGCATTCGCGATGGTGATCGAGGCTGACGCGTCGCCACGAGGAGAACACACGATATTCAATAGACGCATGATGCCAGGTCCAGATGGGATTGCGATTAGTCAGGTATCCGGTGAATGCTGCCGCCGGTACTCAAACCGTGGCCGGGTCCATCTTGTCGATATCGATACCGTAGCGCGCAATCGCCTCGCTGACTGTCCGGCGCGCAATGGTGCCTTCGTCCGCGAGCGCTTTCAGTGCTGTGAGCACGATGAAATGCCGGTCCACTTCGAAAAACGTGCGTAGCGACTCCCGCGTATCGGAGCGGCCGAATCCATCGGTGCCGAGCGCGATGAAGCGGCGATCGTCGACGAACGGGCGGATCTGGTCGCCGACGATCTTCATGTAGTCGGTCGCCACGACGACCGGACCCGGCCGGCCCTGCAGGCATTGCTGAACGTACGGAATGCGCGGCTCGTCCTGCGGATGCAGGATGTTCCAGCGCTCGGCGGCGAGACCGTCGCGGCGCAGTTCGGTCAGGCTCGTGGCGCTCCAGATGTCGCTGGAAACCGCGAAGTCCTGCTTCAGCAATTCGCCCGCGGCGATCACTTCGCGCAGAATGGCGCCGCTGCCCATCAGTTGTACATGAGGACGCTGCGCATCGTCGCGAGCTTCGTCCGGTGCCACACCGGGCAGCCTGTATAGCCCCTTGAGAATGCTGGCTTCGGCCTCGGGCGGCAGCGCCGGGTGAGGGTAGTTCTCGTTGAGCAGCGTGATGTAGTAGTACACGTCTTCCTGTTGCGCGTACATCCGGCGCAAGCCGTCCTGAACGATGACGGCCAGTTCATACGAAAAGGTCGGATCGTACGAGACGCAATTGGGAATGACCGATGACAGCACGTGACTGTGACCGTCGTCGTGTTGCAGGCCTTCGCCCATCAGCGTGGTGCGCCCGGAAGTCGCGCCGAGCAGGAACCCGCGCGTGCGTGCGTCGCCTGCCGCCCAGGCGAGATCGCCAATGCGCTGCAAGCCGAACATCGAATAGAAAATATAGAACGGAATCGTCGGCAACGCATGATTGGCATAGGCGGTGCCGGCGGCGATCCACGACGCGAACGCACCGGATTCGTTGATCCCTTCCTGCAGAATCTGGCCGTCCTTCGCTTCCTTGTAGTAACTCAGCTGGCCCGCGTCCTGCGGCGTATAGAGTTGCCCGACCGGCGAATGAATGCCGATCTGACGGAATAGCCCTTCCATGCCGAAGGTGCGCGATTCGTCCGGCACGATCGGCACGACCAGCTTGCCCAGGTTCGGGTCCTTCAGCAGCGTACTCAGAATGCGCACGAAAACCATCGTGGTGGACGCACCCCGTTCGCCGCTGTCCTTCAGTTGCGCGGCGAATGCCTCGAGCGGTGGAATCGGCAATGGCGGAACATCGGCGAAGCGGGCCGGAACGTGACCGCCGAGCCGCGTGCGGCACGCCGCTAAATAGCGTGCTTCGTCGCTATTCGGCTCGGGCTTCAGATAGGGTATCTCGTCGAGCTGTGCGTCGCTGACCGGCAGATCGAAGCGATCGCGAAAAGCGCGTACCGCATCGGCGCTCATTTTCTTCAATTGATGGTTGATGTTCTGGCCTTCGCCGGCTTCGCCCATGCCGAAACCTTTGACCGTCTTGGCGAGAACGACGGTTGGCCGGCCCTCGGTGCGCATGGCCTGCGCATACGCCGCGTGAACCTTTTCCGGATCATGACCGCCGCGCGCCAGTTTCCAGATTTCGTCGTCGGACAGATCGGCCACCAGTTCGAGCAGTTCGGGATACTTACCGAAGAAATGCTCGCGCACATAAGCGCCGTTCTGCGACTTGAAGGTTTGATAGTCGCCGTCCACGCATTCCATCATGCGCCGGCGCAGCAGGCCGGTGTGATCGCGTTGCAGCAGCGCGTCCCATCCGCTTCCCCAGATGACCTTGATGACGTTCCAGCCGGCCGCGCGGAAGGTGCCTTCCAGTTCCTGAATGACCTTGCTGTTGCCGCGTACCGGGCCGTCCAGCCGTTGCAGGTTGCAGTTGACCACGAAGATCAGATTGTCGAGCCGCTCGCGGCCGCCGAGCGAAATCGCCGCGAGCGATTCCGGCTGGTCCATTTCGCCATCGCCGAGAAAGGCCCACACTTTACGGCCCTGATGTTCCTTGAGCCCACGGTATTCGAGGTAGCGCATGAAGCGCGCCTGATAGGCCGCCGTGAGCGGCCCGAGCCCCATGGACACCGTGGGGAATTGCCAGAAATCCGGCATCAGGCGTGGATGCGGATAAGAGGAGAGGCCATTGCGGCCCGCTTCGCGGCGGAAGTTGTCCAGTTGCGCTTCCGTTATGCGGCCTTCGAGGTAGGCGCGGCCATAGATGCCCGGTGCGGAATGCCCCTGAATATAGACCAGGTCTCCGGCGAAGTTCCCGGTGCGGCCGCGAAAGAAATGGTCGAACCCGACGTCGTAGAGCACCGCGGCGGACGCGTACGTCGCGATATGGCCGCCCACATTCGAATGCTTGCCTGCGCGCAAAACCATGACCATCGCATTCCAGCGGATATAGGCATTCAGGCGGCGTTCGAGTCTCAGGTCGCCGGGGTAGGCGGGTTGCCGTTCGAGTCCGATCGTGTTGACGTAGGCGCTCGTCACGCGGCCATGCATATCGCCATGTCGGGCGGCATCCCGGTCGACCAGTCGATCGATCAGGTAATGCGCGCGTGGACGTCCTTCCACGGCCACGACCGCTTCCATCGCTTCTAGCCATTCTCGTGTTTCCTGCGGATCGACATCGACGGATTCAAAGACGGAATTCATTGGCACATCTCCAGAATGAGTGGCGGGTGCATCGCTTGCACGAACCGCGGCAAAAAAGGTGTCCACGAAAAACAGCACATTACGATTGCAATTGCAATCGTTAAGGCGGCCATTGTAGCTCCGTAGAGTAGAATTGCAAGTGCAATTACCTCATGGAGTTTTCCGATATGTCCAGAAACGAGCCCGACCTGTGGTTCTCATTCGTCCGCGCGCACCGTTTGATGATTCGCGAGGTCGAGCGGCGGTTGGCCGAGAGCGGCTTGCCCGCTTATGCGTGGTATGACCTGCTGTGGGGGCTGGAAAGCGGCCCTGGCGGCACGCGGCGCATGCACGAACTGGCGGACGTGCTGGCGATTGAGCGCTACAACCTGACGAGACTGGTTGACCGCCTGGAGGAAGAAGGGCTCGTTACCCGTGCCCGTTCCGCCGAGGACGGACGGGCCGCCTACGCGTCGATTACCAGCAGGGGGCGCGCGCTGCGCAAAAAAATGTGGAAGGTCTACGAATCCGCGGTGGCCGAGTTGTTTCTCGCCCAGTTCGATGCAGACGAACAGCGCGTGTTCGCGAACGCGCTCGATCAGGCCGGCGCGGCCGCGCGCGAAGCGGCGCCGGGCAGGTAAGGGCAGGTAAGGGCAGGTAAGGGCAGGTAAGGGCAGGGCGCGGCTAGGTCAGCACATAAGTGCGCAGCGCGGCTTCCAACGTTTGCGCGGACAATGCGCCTTCGTCGGCGAGTGCTTTCAGGGCAATCAGGGTGATCCATGGCGCACCGGGGAAATCCGCGTAGGCCGTGCCGCGCTGCGGCGTTGCGCCGAGCGCCACGAATCGCCCGGGTGCAAATGGAGCGATCTGCTCGGCAATATGCTGTGCGTAGCCGGTGACGGCGATCACCGGCGCCGTGCTGTCGCCGAGGCATCGGGCGATATGAGGCCGTCGTGGCCGCGATTGCGGATGAAGCATGTTCCATCGCGCGGCGGCGCGTCCCTCGCGGGCAAGGCGCGTATAGCTGGGACAACTCCAGACTTCCGCCGCGACTCCCCAATCCTGCGAGAGCAGGCGTGCCGCATGGAGCACGCGCTGTAGCGCCTTGCCCGCACCGCATAGGCGGATTTGCGGCGGCGTTTTTCTATTTCCATTCGTGCTTGCCGTGCTCACTGTGCTTACCTCGGGCGTGAGCCTGAGCCGATACATCCCCTTGATTGCGCCTTGCGCATCGGCACGATGCAATGGGCCGGTGTCGGCGCACGTATCGTCATGCGTCGCCAGATAGTAGAAGCCGGCTTGATGGTCCACGTAAAGCGCTTGCAATGCCGAGCGCAGGATGGCGCGTGCTTCATCGGCGGAAGCGGGGTCGTACGGCGTGCAGTCCGGATGCGAGGCGAGCCAGAGCGGCAGTGCGGGTTGCACGCCCTTGCACCAGATCGATGGTCGCGTTTCGGCATCGTTGCACAGAATGCCCCGTCCCGCCGATTCGAACGACAACATCCGCAGCCGGTCGAGCGTTTCCGAGCCGAATAGATACAGCAGCGGCTTTTCGAACGCATGACGCCCGCTTTGAAACCAGAGCGGCCATGCGCTGGGGAGCGCCCCGTGCGAATCTCGCTGCCGGTTCGCTCTGACGATCGAGATTCGATGCGATACCGAACCGTTGCCGCCGAGACTATCCGCAATGGCATCGATGGCGTGTCGCGGAGAAGTGGCATGGCGTGGGACGCTGCGCTCCATGGCGTCGAACGCAGCGAGACAGGCACGTGCCGCACCGCGTGTTGCGTTTGAAAAAACGGGAGGGCGCAGTGGCGCTGAAGTCATACGGATACCTACGGTTGTTGGACGGCTTGCCAAAAGCGATCTTCAGCCATACGATTGCAATTGCAATTATTGTAATTGCAAAAATATGGAGGCCGCAAGGAACCCTATGTCAAACGCCGACGCTATGACGCTTTACACCGCGGACACGCCCAACGGGCAGAAAATCAGCATCTTCCTGAAAGAAGCCGGCATCGCCTACCGGCAGGTGAATCTCGATCTGTCGGGAGGCGATCAGCACCGTCCCGACTATCTGGCGATCAACCCGAACGGGAAGATTCCCGCCGTGGTCGATCATGAAGCCGGCTTGACGATCTTCGAGTCCGGCGCGATCCTGACCTATCTTTCGTCGAAGACCGGGTGCCTATGGCCTGGCCGGCAACGGGAGCAAAGCACGGTCCAGCAGTGGCTGCATTTCCAGATCGGCAGCATCGGTCCGATGCTCGGCCAGCTATGGTGGTTTCTGCATAGGGCCGAGACTGCCAACGATGAGGCGATCGCGCGCTATCGCAAGGAAGCGTTGCGGCTTTACGGCGTCGTGAATCGACGCCTGGGCGAGTCGGCATTCCTCGCCTTGCCCGAATATACGATTGCTGATATCGCCGCGTTCAGCTGGTTGCGCACCTTCGGCGAACTGGAGCTGGACGTGTCGGCATTTCCGCACGTAGCGCGTTGGCTGACGGTGATCGAGGCTCGTCCGGCGGTCATCGAAGGACTCGCCGCGAACAGGGTGCTGTCGCCGGCTGCCGACGGGCAATCCGGTGAGACACGGGAGTAGCGGTATGGCGTGGGCAACGCTGTTTCTCGCCGCGATGCTGGAGATCGCGATGGGCGTGTCGCTCAAGCTGAACGCCGGCTGGACACGGCCCGTGCCGAGTATTCTCGCGATAGTCGCGGGACTGCTCAGCATCTATCTATTGGCGCGCTCGCTTGCGTCTTTGCCAATCGGCACGGCTTATGCGATCTGGACCGGCATAGGCACGATCGGACTCGTGGTGATCGGCATGGTCTGCTTTCATGAAGGAACGGGCTGGATGCGGTTGTTCTTTCTCGGCCTCGCGCTGATCGGCATCATCGGATTGCGCTTCGCTGAGGCGCCCGGGTAAGGCAATGACGTTGTGCGCAACATCGTTCCTGACGTCGGGTTATTGGCGCGGCTCGAATCTTGTCAGGTTATGCGCGTGCAGCCACGATGGATTTTCCGCATACATTTCTTCGATCAATCGTTTGACGAGACCGATATAGATCGAATTGTCGTTGATACGGTGATTGAAAATGACCGGCGACGTTGCGCGGTCGCTGTCCAGCACCCGGTAGTGCACGTCCTGCCGCGATTGCCGTGCCGACGAGGGCACGATGCACACGCCGAATTCGGCCGCGACGAGTCCCAGTGCGGTCTGGATCTCGCGCACTTCCAGCACCTCGCCCACTTCCACGCCGTGGCCGTACAGGACGTTCAGGACCTGATCGGCAAAGCTGGGGCGCGGCTCCTTGGGGTAAACAATCAGCTTTTGTCCGGCCAGCTGTTCGATGGGCAATGGCGTCGATTCTCTCGCCATCGGCGAGCCGGCCGGCACGACCGCGGCAAGGCGCTCTTCGCGCAGGACGATCGCGGCGATATTCGGATCGCCGTGGTGCACGCGGCCGAAGCCGATGTCGATACGGCCTTCTTTCAGCGCCTCGATCTGTTGCATCGACATCAATTCGACCATCTGAATGTCCAGTTCGGGTGCATGCTCGCGCAGCTTGCGCATCAGCGTCGGCAATCCCGCGTACAGAACCGAACCGACGAATCCGATCGACAACACGCTGCGCTGATGGAGTCCCACGCGCCTCGCGGCGGCTTTCATCTGATCTATTCGCGCAAGAACCTGCATGGCCTGCTCGTAAAACAGACGGCCCGCGTCGGTCATCCGCACGGGGCGGGTATTGCGGATCAGCAGGGGTACGCCGACCTCTTCTTCGAGCAACTGAATCTGCCGGCTCAGCGGCGGTTGAGCAATGTGAAGCTGCTCGGCCGCGCGGGTGAAATTGCGCTCGCGGGCCACGGCGACGAAGTAGCGAAGCTGACGCAGATCCATGATGGTGATCTCAAAGATGAACTATTTTTCGATGCACGTTTGAGTATATTGCGTCGCAAAAAGCCCATGTGGGTCGGGGATTATGCGCACTTTATATTCTATAGGTATCAAAGAGGATGGGGAAAGTATTGGACGGTCGAAATGCGTGACCTGTATAAAACCATCAAATGAACTGAAGTGCATCTTTCGCCATGCCAGGGCGGACCCGCACCAGGCAATTTCCCCAGATACCCAACGGAGACAGTCATCATGAGCGTCAAAGCAGTCCCGGGCAAGAAAGCGCAGGTCCTGCCGAAAGCCGTGTCGAAGCGCGCATAGGGAGAGGAAATCATGTCCACCATCGTCGACAAAGCCAATGAACTGGATCAACTGCTCGCCACCGCGGTGCAGGATGATAAGGAGGCCGGCATATTCCGTTGCCGGCGCGATATCTTCACCCATGCCGATCTGTTCGAACTCGAGATGAAGCACATCTTCGAGAACAACTGGGTGTACCTCGCGCACGAGAGCCAGATTCCGGACAACAACGACTACTACACCACGTGGATCGGCCGCCAGCCTATTGTCATTACTCGCGACAAGACGGGGCAATTGAATGCGGTCATCAACGCCTGCGCGCACAAGGGGGCGATGCTGTGCCGCCGCAAGCACGGCAACAAGGGCAGCTTCACTTGCCCGTTCCACGGCTGGACGTTCTCGAATACGGGCAAGCTGCTCAAGGTAAAGGACGAGAAGACCACCGAATATCCGGTGCAGTTCAACACGAACGGCTCGCATGATCTGCGCAAAGTGGCACGCTTCCAGAGCTATCGCGGCTTTCTGTTCGGCAGCCTCAATGCGGACGTGTTGCCGCTCGAAGAGTACCTCGGCGAATCGCGCGTCATCATCGACCAGATCGTCGACCAGAGTCCGAACGGGCTTGAAGTACTGCGCGGCAATTCCACGTATGTCTACGACGGCAACTGGAAAATGCAGATGGAGAACGGCTGCGACGGCTATCACGTCAGCACCGTGCACTGGAACTACGCGGCGACGATGGGACGGCGCAAGGAAGACGGCACGCAGGCCGTCGATGCGAATAGCTGGAGCAAGTCGGTCGCGGGCGTCTACGGTTTCGACCACGGCCACATCCTGTTGTGGACCCGGACGATGAATCCGGAAGTGCGGCCAGTGTACAAGCATCGCGAAGAAATCAAGGACCGTGTCGGCGAAACGCAGGCGGAGTTCATCGTCAATCAGACGCGCAACCTGTGCCTGTATCCGAACGTGTTTCTGATGGACCAGTTCAGCACGCAGATTCGCGTGGTTCGTCCGCTCAGCGTGGACAAGACCGAAGTCAGCATCTTCTGTTTCGCGCCGAAGGGCGAAAGCGCGGAGGATCGCGCCATTCGCATCCGCCAGTACGAAGACTTCTTCAACGTGTCGGGCATGGGTACTGCCGACGATCTCGAAGAGTTCCGCGCCTGCCAGGCGGGCTATGCCGGCATCACGGCGATGTGGAACGACCTTTCGCGCGGCGCGCCGCTGTGGATCGAGGGGCCGGACGAGAATGCGAGCCGGATGGGTCTGAAGCCGCGCATTTCGGGCGAACGCAGCGAAGACGAAGGCCTGTTCGTGTGCCAGCACGAGTACTGGGTGCAGGTGATGCGCGATGCGCTGAAGAAGGAAGGCAAGGAGACCGTGGCATGAGCTTCGACTACCAGAAGATTTGCGGCGTGCTCTACCGTGAAGCGCGTCTGCTCGACGATCGCCAGTGGGACGAGTGGCTGGCCTGTTATACGGAGGACGTCACCTACTGGATGCCGTCCTGGGACGACGATGACCGGATCACCGACGACCCGCAAAGCCAGATCTCGTTGATGTACTACCCGGACCGGGGTGGCCTCGAAGATCGCGTATTCCGCATCAAGACGGAGCGCAGCGGTGCCTCGACGCCGGAGCCACGTACGGCGCACAACGTCACCAACGTGGAGGTCCTGGCCGAGCGCGGCGACGAAGTGGACGTGCGCTACAACTTCCACACGCTGAGTCACCGCTACAAGTCCACGGATCATATTTTCGGCACGATGTTCGTTACCTTGCGCGAGGCCGGCGACGACCTGCTGATTTCGAACAAGAAGATCGTGCTGAAGAACGACTATATCCGGCAGGTACTCGACGTCTATCACGTTTGATGTCGGGCGTCAGAATCAACATGGGATCAGGAGGCTCCATGTCCAACTTCAATATTGCACTGAATTTCGAAGACGGCGTGACCCGTTTCATCGAATGCAAGGCGGGCGAGAAAGTACTCGATGCCGCCTTCCGCGCGAAGATCAATCTGCCGATGGATTGTTCCGACGGCGTGTGCGGCACCTGCAAGTGCCGCGCCGAAAGCGGCAGTTACGACCTCGGCGACGATTACATCGAAGACGCACTGACCGAAGACGAAAAGGACGGTGGGCTCGTTCTGACTTGCCAGATGATTCCGCAAAGCGATTGCGTGATTGCTGTGCCGGCATCGTCTTCCGTGTGCAAGACCGGGCAAAGCAAATTGGCCGCGACCGTGGCGAAGATCGAGCAGCATAACGACGCAGCCGTCGTGCTCGAACTGGAGGTGGACGCGGCCGCTCCCGTGTTCCTGCCGGGCCAGTATGTGAATATCGACGTGCCCGGCAGCGGCCAGCATCGTTCGTACTCTTTCTCGTCGGCGCCGGGCGAAGCGAAGATCAGTTTCCTGATCAAGAAGATTCCGGGCGGCGTCATGAGTACCTGGCTCGAAGTCGCGGAGCCGGGCACGAAACTGGATTTGACCGGTCCGCTCGGCAGCTTCTATTTGCGCGACGTGCAGCGGCCATTGCTGTTTCTCGCGGGCGGCACGGGCCTCGCGCCGTTCCTGTCGATGCTGGAAGTCCTGGCGCGTACGAACTCGCAGCAGAAGGTGCATCTGATTTACGGCGTGACCCGCGACCTCGATCTCGTGCTGGTCGAGGCGATCGAGGCGTATCAGACGAAGCTGCCGAATTTCAGTTTCGCCACGGTCGTCGCCGACGCGGAGTCCAGTCATCCGCGCAAGGGCTGGGTCACGCAGCATATGCCGGCCGGGTCCTTGAACGACGGCGACGTCGACGTGTACCTGTGCGGGCCGCCGCCGATGGTCGACGCAGTGCGCAAGTATTTCGACGACAACGGCGTGAAGCCCAACAGCTTCCACTACGAGAAGTTCACTCCCAACGCGGCGCCAAAGGCATGAACATGCAACGATTCACAGGCAAGGTCATGGTCGTCACCGGCGCGGCGCAAGGGATCGGCCGCGGCGTGGCGCTGCGCGCGGCGGCCGAGGGTGCCCGTGTGCTGTTCGTCGATCGCGCCGACTTCGTGGCCGAGGTGGCCGCCGAAGCAGGCCGTGCGGATACGGCGGGTTTCGTTGCGGACCTCGAAACGTACGAGGGCGCTCAGGCGTCGATGGCCTACGCCGCGCAAAAGTTCGGCGGTATCGACATCCTCATCAACGGTGTCGGCGGCGCCATTCGCATGCGTCCGTTCGCTGAGTTCGAGCCCGCGCAGATCGATGCGGAAATCCGCCGCTCGCTGATGCCGACGCTGTACACCTGTCATGCAGTACTGCCTCATCTGCTCGCGCGAGGCGGCGGAACCATCGTCAACGTATCGTCGAATGCGACGCGCGGTATCCGGCGTGTGCCGTATTCGGCGGCCAAGGGCGGGGTCAACGCGATCACGCAATCGCTGGCGATGGAGTACGCGGCGCACAACATCCGCGTCGTTGCCACGGCACCGGGCGGCACCGATGCGCCACCTCGACGCGTTCCGCGCAACGCCGCAGGAGACAGCGAACAGGAAAGGGTCTGGATGAGCGAAGCGGTGCGGCAGGTGACCGGGTCGACCTTTCTGAAGCGCTACGGCAGTATCGACGAGCAGGTTGCGCCGATCCTGTTTCTCGCGTCGGATGAAGCGGGTTATATCACGGGCACGGTGTTGCCGGTTGCAGGCGGAGATACCGGCTGACCCATGACTTGCTTGCGGCAACATTCAGATAGGGTGCAGCATTTGAGGCTGTTTGAGGAGACGTTGATGAATGATCGTAAGGCCATTGTTCCCGAAGGAATGGAAGCAGTGTACGAGAAGATTCGCTATGCACCCGCGGTCAAGGTCGGCAATACGATTTACGTGTCGGGCCAGATTGGCCGTGACAGGAATATGCAGCTCGTCGAAGGGCGCGAAGCGCAAATCGTGCAGGCATTCGACAATCTCAAGACGGTATTGGCTGCTGCCGGCGCATCGCTGCGAGATGTCGTGGACTTGACCACGTTTCATACCGATATGCGTGATCTGCCTTTGTTCATGCAGGTGCGCGATCGCTATCTCGACACCGATCCGCTTCCCGCCTGGACGGCAGTAGGGGCGCATATGCTTGGTGGCGCGCCTGGGTATATCGTCGAGATCAAGGCGGTTGCCGTGCTGCCCGAGTCGGATTTCATTCATGTACCGAACCGGGAGTCGTAGAGGTTCGCTGTTTCAGGTTGCATACGGGTATTCGGCGATATTGCTCAGTTACCCGTAATAATTTTACCCGGTTTCAGCGGACGGAATATAGCCGGTCGCTTCCATCATCGACGCCGGTTTTCTCCAGACTCCCATTTTAGCATTGCCCGTTTCGCGGCCAGATATGGTCGCGAAACGGGCTGCTTCAAGTCCCCCCTTAGTCGAGCGCCCCATGCGCGGTTTGCCGGCTTCGACAAGCTGCGCATTCGCTTCCAACGCCGGCTCGGCATTCACATCGCACGGCTCAAACTTCCCACCGCCATTATCCGTTCCCGCTTTCCGGGCGGGACGCCCGTTGTCCGTGGCAAAGCGCGGTTATGTCCCTTGATTGAGATGCCGGTCGCGTCGCCCGTCCTGGGGTTTATCCGGACGCACAACGTATACGTTAACGAATAATATCGTGCATACTTGAAGCGAAGCATAAGACTTCTGATGGAGACGAAAATCGTGAGCCGTTCAACACGTGCACTGATTCAGCTCGACCGTGCGATGCCGAGGCGTGACGCGTTGCGGCATCTTGCGGCGTTGGCCATAAGTATCGCTAGCGGAGGACTGACCGCGAAGACGGCTTTGGCGGCGTCGCCTTATGCACCGCCGCCTTCGGATGGTCCGGGCTTTTCGATGCGCGTCGCGACCACTTATGCGGGCGCCGAGCCGTTGGCAAAGCCTTTCACGAAAGTACTGAATGAATTTCAGCGCGACTATCCGAACATCAAGCTTATTCACGAAGCGACGCCGGGATTCGATCATCAGACAAAGATCAAGCTCGATGCGCTGAGCGACCGGTTACCCGACGTGTTTACTTTCTGGCGGCTCGATCCGAGTTATGGGCTCGACCAGATCGCCGAGGCAGGACGACTGGCAGACCTGACCGCATGGAGCCAGAACGATCCCTTTTTCAAGGGTCTTTTCGACGACAGTTCGTGGGACACGGCAACGCGAAAGGGCGTCGTATACGGCATTCCCGCCCAGATGTTCTATATCTGGCTGCTCGTCAACAGAAAGATTCTCGACCGGGCGAAAGTCCCGGTTCCGACGACCTGGGACGAACTGGTCGCAGCAGGACCCAGATTGCGTGCCGCCGGAGAGATACCGTGGTCGATCAATAACGGCAACGACAGTATGGCCGCGCGGGTCTACAACTACGTCATGAGCCGCTGTCTCGGCAACGAGCGGGCGGTCAGAATACATGGCGGCCTGGAGCCGGCCGATTCACCCGATATGATCCGGGCATCGACCCTCGTGCAGCAGCTGCTTGGCGGGAACATTCCAAGCGACGGCATTACCCTGTCCAGCGATCTGGTCTATGCGAAGTACACCAACACCGAAAAAGCGGCGTTCCTGATCGATGCGTCGTTCCGTCTCTTCGAGATCGATCCGAAGATCGCGGGCGACCTTCAGGTACTGAACTTTCCGGCGATTCCCGATGGCGTACAGCACGACTTCCGGGTCGAGCGCGATCTCACTTCGCTCTGGTACGCGAGTTCGAAGCAATATGCCGATGCGGCGCGCAGACCGTACATACAGGAATTCATTCGCCGGATGACGAATCGGCAAACCGCGCGCTATTTCACCGAAACCGCCAAGGTACAGATGCCGCAGCTCGACCTCGAGGTCGATCCCGCGGCGGTAGGGCAGCTATCCGTCGAAACCCTGAAAGCGGCGCTTGCGGCTCCCGGCAACAAATGGGTGCCGAAGCTGATGAAGCCCGCGCAGCGCACGCGCTACGAACCGCTGATGTCGGAATTTATCGAAGGAAAGTACACCCCGCAGGAGTACGTGGCAAAGTTCGCGGAAATCATGCGGAGCTGATTGGGCGTCATCATACGATCCAGGAAGGAATTGAGCATGGGTTCATTGAAATTTAGATGGGAAGTAGTCCTGTATATCATTCCTGCGCTTCTTCTATATGGAATTTTCTTCGTTCTTCCATTTGCGCAGACGATCTTTTTCAGCTTCACTTCGTGGAACTTCTTCGGTCATCCCGCATTCGTCGGGCTTGCCAACTATGCGCGTCTTTTTACCGACGGCGTATACATGGCCGGGCTCTACCGTATTGGCCTATGGGCCGTGCTTGCGATCGTGTTCAAGGTTGGCATCGCGCTGGTTCTGGCGAGCTTGTTGCGCGGCAAGCTGCGAGGGCGTGGGTTCTTCGAGACCGCGTTCTTCATTCCGGTGGTTATTTCGTCGGCGGCCATCAGTCTGCTGTTCACGTTGCTGTACGACAAGGACGCCGGGCTGATCAATGAAGTGCTGAGAGGAGTGGGGCTCGGCAAGCTGGCCACCAGCTGGCTTTCCAATAGTCACACTGCGTTGTTCGCCGTTATCGCCGTGCCGATCTGGCACACCATCGGCTACTTCTTCGTCATTCTCCTCGCGGCCATGCACGGCGTATCGCCGGATCTGTACGATGCGGCGAAGATCGACGGAGCCCGCGGTTTCCGCCTGTTCAGGAGCATCACGGTGCCGAGCATCATGCCCGCATTGCAGGTTTGCATCGTACTGGCGATATCGGGCGCGCTGAAGTCGTTCGACTACGTGTTCGTGATGACGCGCGGCGGACCCGGTACCGCCACGCAGGTTCCCGCGACGTGGATGTATCAGACGATTTTCGGCAGTCTGGAATTCGGTTACGGCACTGCTATCGCAACGTCGATTTTCCTGATCGGTTTGTGCGCCACGCTCGCGACCCGCAAGGTCATGGCACCTTCCAGTTACTGAGGTCAGAATGCAAGTTCGTATCAAGGCACTCATGGGACGCCCGTCCTTGAATGAATCGCCGGCGGCGCGTCGGGTCAGGGAACATTCTCCGGTTTCGTTGGTTCTGGTCTATGGCGTGCTCTGTCTGCACGCCGTGCTGACGCTGTTTCCGCTGATCTGGGTCATCGGGAATTCGTTCAGATCGAGCAACTCGATCCTGACGTCGATCTCCCTGTTGCCGCGGCACCTCGACTTCAGCAATTACGAGCGGCTATTTACCAGCACCAATATCCCTTTGAGCTTCTGGAACTCGGTGTCGATCACGGCGGTCAGCCTCGGCTTGCTTCTCGTTGTCGTGGTTCCTTTGTCGTTCGCCCTGACGCGGTTCAAGTTCAAGTTCGCGGAGTACATCCTGCTGTTCTTTACGGTGGCGGTACTTGTTCCGAATGTTTCGGTTCTGCCCATGACCTATGTGCTTTTCACGAAACTCGGGCTCATGGGGACGAAGTATGGCATTGCCCTTGTCTATGCGACCGAGCAGATTCCGGTGTCGATTTTCATCCTGACGGGTTTCATGCGTGCGATTCCCGCGGAAATCGACGAGGCGGCCACGGTCGACGGTGCGAGCGTATGGGCGCTTTTTTCAAGGGTCATTCTGCCGCTTAGCCGGAACGGCATCGCCACCATCATGATTCTCGCGTTTGTTTCAATCTGGAACGATTACATGACGGCGCTTCTTCTGTTGCCCGATGCGCAGAACCGTACGCTGTCCGTCGCACTCGCATTTGCAAAGACGGAGTACTCGGTGGACTACGGAATGATGGCGGCTTCCATCGTCTTCGCGGTTGCCCCCATGGTCGTGGGGTATCTGCTGCTCAAGAAGCAGTTGACCACGGGTATCACCGCCGGCGCTGTCAAAGGCTGAACCCGACGCATACTGGAGAGAGAGATGGGAGCAATCGCCCTAAAAAATCTGGAAAAGACGTTCGAGTCCGTGAAGGTCATTCAGAACATCGACATCGATATTGCCGATGGAGAATTCGTGGCGCTGGTCGGTCCGTCCGGCTGCGGGAAGTCGACGCTTCTGCGAATCATCGCGGGGCTCGAAGAGGCTACCTCGGGCGATGTCAGGATCAGCGGCAAATCGGTGTCCCGACTGAGCGCGCGTGATCGCAATATCGCCATGGTGTTCCAGTCGTACGCGCTTTATCCGCACATGAACGTGGCGGAGAACATGAGCTTTAACCTGAAGCTTGCAGGGGAGTCGAAGGCGCGCATCAAGGAGCGCGTCACCGAGGCGGCACGCATGATGGATCTGACGGCGCTGCTCGAACGACGGCCCGCGCAACTCTCGGGTGGTCAGCGTCAGCGCGTGGCCATGGGGCGTGCCGTTGTGCGTCAGCCGGAAGCGTTTCTTTTCGACGAGCCTCTGTCCAATCTCGATGCAAAGCTTCGCGTGCAGATGCGCGCGGAAATCAAGGCCTTGCATCAGAAAATGCGGACCACGTCGATTTACGTCACACATGACCAGATCGAGGCGATGACGCTTGCCGACCGGATCGTCGTGCTGAACGGCGGCCGCATCGCTCAGCAGGGCTCTCCGATGGAGCTTTATCGACGGCCCGCGAATCGCTTCGTCGCGACTTTTATCGGGTCGCCTGCCATGAACCTTCTCGAAGCGACGGTGGAGAAGATCGCCGATGGATTCGCGGCGCGTTTCGCCGGAGGCGGAAGGGCTGTGCTTCCTGCCGCGAGTGTGAGCGAAGGGCAGACGGTAACGGTCGGCATCCGGCCGGAGGCGTTGTCGTTGGAGCGCAGTGAGAATCGCATGGCGGCAACCGTGGAGATCATCGAGCCGACCGGTGCGCAAACGCATTTGCTGCTGAACGTCGCGTCCGAACGGATCACGGCCGTCGTCGACGGTGCGCTGGATTTCACGGTCGGTCAGGCACTGCAGATCGCGATGTCTTCCAACCAGCTGCATGTTTTCGACAGCCATAGCGGAGAGCGCCTCAATGCGGATTGAGGTGAGTGCTAGGGAAATGCGCAGGGAATACGCGAGAAATGGTTCAGGGTTAACCTTGATCTCAACGTATGCATTAACGAATACAATCTGGCATTGAAGGGTCATGGAGCAATCGATGAGTGGCGACGTTAGCGCAATCGCTTTTACGGGGCAGGACTTACAGCGCCCTGAGTGCGTTCTTGCGACCGAATCCGGTGCGCTGTTCGTGGCGGACTGGCGTGGCGGCGTCACCGAAATCCGTCCGTCGGGGCAGCAGGTCACCTATCTGGGTCACGCTGTAGACGGCGAGACATTAAAGCCGAACGGGATTGCGCTTCAGCGTGACGGCAGTTTCCTGATTGCCCATCTCGGGGCCGAGCGCGGCGGTCTGTTCAGATTGCAGCGCGACGGTAGCGTCAGTACGGTTCTTCGCACAGTCGACGGGCTTGATCTTCCGCCGACCAACTTCGTCGTCGCCGATCATCTCGGACGGCTTTGGGTCACGGTCAGTACCCGCAAGGTGCCGCGAGCGGCCGGCTATCGGCCCGATGTTGCCGATGGTTTCGTGGTGCTGATCGATGAGCGCGGAGCGCGTATCGTTGCGGACGGTTTGGGTTACACCAACGAGTGCGTGCTGGACGCGACCCATCATTATCTGTACGTCAACGAAACCTTCGGCCGAAAGCTCTCGAGATTCCGCGTTGCCGAAGATGGATCGCTTGGACAGAAGGAAGTATTCGCCGAATTTGGCGCGGGGACTTATCCCGACGGTTTGGCGCAGGACGTCGAGGGTAACTTCTGGATTACCAGTATCGTGAGCAATCGCGTGCTGCGGGTCGACCGGAACGGGCGCAGCGAAATCTACCTGGAAGATTGTGAGCCTTCGCATCTCGGCTGGGTGGAAGAAGCATTCGTCAACTCGCGTATGGATCGGCCCCACCTCGACAACGTCAGGAGCAAAGTACTTCGCAATATATCGAGCCTCGCATTCGGCGGGCACGATTTGCGGACAGGGTTTCTGGGTTGTCTGCTCGGGGACTCTCTCGCGACGATCCGCATGCCTGTCGCGGGCGTCCCTCCCGTTCATTGGAGTTTTGCATGAGTACTTCCCCAGTCGATCAGGATCAGGAAGCAGGTTCTCTTTCCGACAGTGCCTATAAGGCCATTCGTCGCCGGATTCTCGACAACGTCTGGACGCCGGGCTACAACGCGATGGAGCAGGAGATCGCGCAGGAACTCGGTATGAGCCGCACCCCCGTGCGAGAGGCGCTGATGCGTCTCCACAACGAAGGGCTCGTCGAGGTCGTCCCGCGTCGTGGCATGCGCGTTTTGCCGGTGTCGCCGGTCATGATGCGCGAGATCTATGAAATTCTGGGCTCTCTCGAAAGCACGGCGGTCGAGATGTTGACGCGGCGGCGGCCCACCGAGGAGGAGTTGAAGCCTCTCATCGATGCGACGTCGGATATGGCGAAGGCACTAGAGAAGAACGACCTCGATGCCTGGGCGCGTGCCGACGAAAAGTTTCACATGTATCTCGTGACCCTCGCCGGAAACAAGCTCCTCGCGGAAGCGGTTTTTCACTACTGGGATCGCTCGCATCGGGCGCGGCTTTTTTCGCTCAGGCTGCGCCCGTTCCCGACCGCGTCGACGCACGAACATATGGCGCTAGTCGAGAAAATTCGCCAGGGCGATGCGGAAGGGGCGGCGCGCGACAATCTGTTGCATCGCCGCCGGGCGAGCAAAGAATTGCTGGAAATTTTCGACCGCTACAAGTTCCAGCACATGTAACAGCCGAATAACGGCGGCTGTCGAACACAGAACACGGGATTAGCTCGACAGCCGCACCATTGTCATGACTGTGCCAGTCGGATCACGACGTAAGCGCATCGGTATCGTCAATACTATAAGGAGTGCAAAATGGGAAAGACAGTGGTTTCCATTTCCGGAAATCAGTTTCATATCAACGGCCGCCCGACATGGGAAGGCAGAAGCTGGAACGGCAACAGGATCGAAGGCTTGCTGTTCAACAGCCGCATGGCGAATGCGATTGCCGATGACGAGAACCCCACGACTCGTGGCGTGTGGGCTTATGCGGACGGACCGTGGGACCCGGATCGCAATACCGCGGAATTCTGTGCCGCGCTGGCCGACTACAAGGCGCACGGTCTCGACGCCGTATGTATCAACCTGCAGGGCGGCAGTCCTCGTGGATACTCGCCGATTCAGCCGTGGATCATTTCGGCCTTCGAGTCTGACGGCTCGCTGAAAGAACCGTGGATGAAGCGTCTCGAGAAAGTACTCCAGGCGACCGACGAGCTCGGCATGGTCGTCGTGCTGGGTCTTTTTTACGGCGCATCCACCCGTCTGTTCGCCGACGAAGCGGCTGTCGTGCGGGCTGTCGATAACACGGTCGACTGGCTCGCAAAACACACAGCCAATCACGTGCTGCTGGAAATCGGCAACGAGATCGACAACAAGGTGTTCCATCAGCCTGTTATCGAAGTCGCTCGCTGTCACGAACTGATCGAGAGGGCAAAGAGCCGTTCCGAAGGAAAATTCAACACACCGGCCAAACGGCTGCTCGTCAGCGCCAGCATCCTCAATCCCCATACGGTGGCGGACAACATCATCGGTGCGAGCGATTTCCTTCTGGTTCACGGCAATCACGTCACCGGTCTGGAAGGCTGGCAGCAGTCGAATCCCGATGGAATTCGCCTTCAGCTTCTGCGTACGAAGGCTTCGCCCGCTTATCGCGGCCAGCCGATTTTCTACAACGAAGACGATCACTTCGATTTCGACAAGCCCGACAACCATCTCGTCGCGGCAGTCGAAGGTTACGCCGGCTGGGGGTTCTTCGACTACCGCGGCGCGCGTGAATCGATGGCGTGCGGCTTCCAGTCGTTGCCGGTCGACTGGCGTATCGGTTCCGAACGCAAGAAGGGCTTTTTCTCGAAGCTCAAGGAAATCACGGGAGGCAAGGCATGAGCAACAGTCGGCATATCGCCATTTTGCCGGGCGACGGAATCGGTGAAGAGGTCATGGCAGCCGCGTGCCATGTCCTTGGCGAAGTGGGCAAGAAAATCGGCGTCGCGTTCGAACTGGACAGCCAGCCGGCAGGAGCCCAGCACTACCTGGCGAGCGGTGTCGCGCTCCCCGACGAAACACTCGCCGTTTGCGATCGGGCCGACGCCATTCTTTTCGGTGCAATGGGTTTGCCCCACGTTCGCGGCAAGGATGGCACCGAAGTTATTCCTCAGCTCGATCTTCGATTTCATTTCGATCTTTATGCGGGCGTGCGGCCCGTCAAAACGTTCGGCGGGTTGCCGCTGCCCCTCGCTCATCCGAGGAGCCGCGAGATAGATCTGGTTCTCGTGCGTGAAAACACCGAAGGCCTTTTCTATGCTCGCGGCCGGGGAGACGTGAAGCGGGACGAGAACGGCCAGAAAGTCGAAGTGTTCGACACGATGCGGATTACCCGCCAGGGTACGGAGCGAATCTGCGAATTCGCCTTTGCGCTGGCTGAACAACGGGCCGCGCAGAACGGCCGCGCCTCGCGCGTGACCAACGTCGACAAAGCCAATGTATTCGAGTCCATGGCGTTCTTCCGCGAAGTCTTCGAGAGCGTTGCGGCGCGACATGCCGGGGTTGCCACTGATAGCGCCTACGTCGATGCGGTCGCGTTGAATCTGGTCCTGAAGCCCTGGACGTTCGATGTTCTGGTGACCGAGAACATGTTCGGCGACATTCTGTCCGACCTCATTGCGGGACTGGTCGGCGGAATGGGAATGGCGCCGTCGGCGGACATCGGCGACAAACACGGCCTGTTCCAGCCGGCTCACGGCACCGCACCCGACATCGCCGGGCAGGGGAAGGCGAACCCCACCGCCATGATTCTCTCCGCAGCCATGATGCTGCAGTGGCTCGCAGTCCGCCAGGGCGATCAACGTCTTGCCGATGGCGCGGCGCTTATCGAGGCCGCGGTAGAAAAGACTTTCTCGGGCGGAAAGATTCTGCCGTTTGAATTCGGTGGCTCGCACGGTACGAAAGCGATCACGGATGAAGTCGTTTCATTCCTCACCGCGTAACGCCAGGTCCGACATGTCAGTCTCCAAACCGTCCTGGCGCGTCGCCGTTATCGGCGCAGGCTATTTCAGCCAGTTTCATCTCGCTGGATGGACCGCACTCCCGAATGTTGAAGTCGTCGGCATTTGCGACATGGACACAGCAAAGGCCGAAGCGATGGCTGCGCGATATAACGTGGCGCAGACCTTCGGGAGCATTGATGAACTGCTGGACAAAGCGCGCCCCGATCTCGTCGACATCGTGACGGCGCCCACGAGTCACGCGGCGATACTCGATGCGACGCTGGAGCGCCGACTGGCGACGATCTGCCAGAAGCCGTTCTGCACCGACTTCTGGCAGGCGGAGCACATGGCCGAGCGGGCTCAGGGCGCCGGTGTACCTGTCGTCGTGCACGAGAATTTCCGGTTCATGCCGTGGTTCCGCGAAGTAAAGCGTCTTCTGGATCAAGGCATGTTGGGCCAGCCCTACAGCGTGAATTTCCGCCTGCGTCCCGGGGATGGGCAAGGATCGATAGCCTACATGGCGCGGCAACCGTACTTTCAGCAGATGCCCCGGTTCATGGTCAAGGAAACGGCCGTGCATTTCATCGATACGTTCCGCTTCCTGTTCGGTGAAGTCTCCGGTGTGTACGCCAGATTGAGGCGTCTGAATCCGGTTATCAAGGGGGAAGATGCCGCGATCATCTGTCTGGAGTTTCCGGACAACACGATCGGACAGTTCGACGGCAACCGTCTGGTGGATCATGTCTGCGAAAACCCTCGGCGAACCATGGGGGAAATGTGGCTGGAGGGTTCCGCGGGAGTGCTTCGGTTGGACGGCTACGCGAGGTTATGGTTCAAGCCGCATGGTCAGACCGAGGTCGAGCACGTCTATGATCGAGGCTCGGAGGTCGAATTTGGTGGAGGGGCATGCGGCCGTCTGCAGGCACATGTCATCGATGCACTCGAGAAGGGGCATCGACCTGAAAATACCGCATCGGACTACCTTGCCAATCTTCTGGTTCAGGAGGCGGTGTACCACTCGCATCTAAACGGCTGTCGCGTCGACATGGCGACGTTCCGGCCGAGCCGGGATTTGGCGTCCACCTCTCTTTTCGGGTAATGAGCGATGTATGTGATTACAGTTTCATTGAGTGTGAAAGAGATGCATCACACGGAGTTTTTGCGCGAAATGCTGCTCAACGCTCGGCAATCGCGTGATCTCGAACCGGGTTGCCACCGATTCGATGTGGCTGTTTCGGTCGACGACACATGCTCGGTTTTCCTTTACGAGCTCTATGAAAGCGAAGCCGATTTCGAAGCGCATCTTCGCATGGAACACTATCGCCGGTTCGACGAAGCAACGAGGGACTGGATTACCTCGAAGGTCGTCAACAGGTTCCATCTTTGCGATTGATGGCCGGTCCGGCCTGATTTCGCCGTAGAAGTTCCACGCAACTGATATTGACCTGGGTTCTGCGCCTGCCAGGCAATCGCATGTCTATTGAATAGGATTGCTACTCGTAATAAGTATTTTGGAGTCTTGATTTTTAATGAATCAGGATATTTTTCTGTCTGTGAACTAGCTGAAATAGCGGAAACGCAAAGCAAATGAAAAAAAGACAATATTGGAGACTTCTTCCTCTCGTCATCGCAATCTCGTCGGGCGGTGCTTTCGCGCAAAGCAGCGTCACGCTCTACGGCATTGCGGACGCGGGGCTGACCTATGTTTCGAACTCGAAAGGATCAACGCTGTATTCGCTGACGAGCGGGAACTATGGTGCAGGACGATGGGGGTTCCGTGGCGTCGAGGATCTCGGTGGCGGACTGAAGACCCTGTTCACACTCGAATCGGGGTATAGCCTCGTGAACGGCACCATGGGGCAGAACGGGACATTGTTCGGTCGGCAGGCATTCGTGGGTATCGACTCGAATTACGGAACTGTTCTGTTCGGACGTCAGTATTCCAGTGCGTCGATTGCTGTTGGGCCGATCGAGTCGGGGCAGGACTGGGCGGCACCTGGGGCGCAATACGGCGCCCATCCGGGCGACGTCGACAATCTCGACAACAATAGCCGCATCAACAACGCCATCAAGTTTCTGAGCAGGAACTACAACGGCTTCAGCTTCGGCGGTGTCTATAGTCCCGGCGGCGTGGCGGGCGATTTCTCCCGCAACCAGATCTGGGACCTGAGCGCGTCGTATACGAACGCGTCGTTGCGAGTGGCGGTCGGTTATCTGTATGTCAACGATCCGAACTATTCGCTATGGGGAAACAAGGCGAACGACAGTAAAACCGGAAACAACATCTCGAGCCCGATTTTTAGCGGCTATGCATCCGCCGCGTCCCAGCGGATATTGTCCGCGGGGGCCAGTTATACGATCGGTTCCGCGACGCTTGGCGCCGTGTATAGCAATACCCAGTTTCGCGATCTCGGCAGCGTGAGTGTGGCCGGTTTGAACACCGCCGCAAGCGGCTACCACGGCAATGCCATATTCAATATCGGCGAAGTGAACTTCAAGTACCAGGTGACACCGGCTCTGCTGCTCGGCGTTTCCTACGCCTATACGCACAACAGCGGCGCGAGCGGTTTGGGCAGTGCGCGTTATCAACAGGAAAACGTCGGTGCCGTGTACAGCCTTTCGAAGCGTACGTCGCTCTACGCGATACTCGTTCACCAGAACGCGAGCGGAACGGACTCCACGGGCGGTCGTGCGGTAGCCGCTATCCAGGGGACGACCCAGTCGTCCACGGGTTCGCAGACACTTGTGACGATGGGGCTTACGCAGCGCTTCTGAGAGGTGCGGACAGGCACGAATCGGCGCCGTTGAGCCGGTGCCGGCTTTGCGGGAACGGCAACCTATTCCCTTTATTCAATAGAGATCAACGATGGCAACTGAAAGTCGACCGGGACCGCTGCTTGGCTGTATCGCCGATGATTTCACCGGCGCGACGGACCTTGCGAACATGCTCGTGCGCGGCGGCATGCGCACGGTGCAGACGATCGGTGTGCCTGCCGCCGGCATGCACATTGAAGCAGGCGCGCTGGTCGTGGCGCTCAAGTCACGCACGGTATCCGCCGGCGACGCGCTCGCGCAGTCGCTCGCTGCGCTCGAATGGCTGCGGGCGCAAGGATGCGGCCAGTTCTTCTTCAAGTATTGCTCCACGTTCGATTCGACGGATGCGGGCAACATCGGTCCCGTAGCCGAAGCGCTGCTCGATGCGCTGTCTGTGCATGGAGAAGCGCCGTTTGCCATTGCATGTCCCGCGTTTCCGGAGAATGGCCGCACGATTTATCGCGGACATCTGTTCGTTGGCGACGTGCTGCTGAACGAGTCCGGCATGGAGAACCATCCGCTCACGCCCATGACCGACGCGAATCTCGTACGCGTGTTGCAGGCGCAGGCGAAGCACAAGGTCGGGCTCGTGCGTTACGACGCGGTGGCGAAAGGTGCCGACGCGGTGCGCGCGGCAATCGCGGCGCTCAAACGCGACGGCGTACGCATGGCGATTGCCGATGCGGTATCGGACGCCGATCTCCATACGCTCGGCGAAGCCTGCGCGGACCTGCCGCTGATTACGGGTGGCTCGGGTGTTGCTCTCGGCCTGCCCGCGAATTTCCGCCGCGCGGGTTTGCTCGAAGCCGCAGGGGACGCAGCCGCATTGCCGCTTATCGAGGGCGCTGCCGTTGTTCTGGCGGGCAGCGCATCGAAGGCGACGAACGCACAGGTTGTCGCGTGGCGCGAGTCACGGCCCGCATTCCGTATTGATCCGATGGCCGTCGCGCGCGGGGAGTCCGTCGTCGATAAGGCGCTGGCGTTTGCACGCGAGCATATGCACGCGGCCCAGCCTCAGCCTGTGTTGATCTACGCAACGGCTTCTCCCGACGAAGTGAAGGCAACACAAGGCGCGTTGGGCGTGACGGAAGCGGGGCATCTGGTCGAACGTACGCTCGCTGCGATTGCCCGCGGGTTGCATGACGTCGGCGTGCGCCGGTTCGTCGTTGCGGGCGGCGAGACGTCTGGTGCCGTGGTGCAGGCGCTCGGCGTGCAGATGCTGCGTATCGGCAGGCAGATCGATCCGGGCGTGCCCGCGACCGCGACGGTCGGTGCCGATCCGCTTGCCCTCGCACTCAAGTCGGGGAATTTCGGCAGCGTCGACTTTTTTGCGAAGGCGTTGCGTTATCTGGCTGGAGGCGCTTCATGAATGCGGCAATGGTATTGGCCGCATTGGCGTGACCAGCAACCTTCTTCTGCCAATACCACGGGTATCATCACCCGTCAGCCTGACGAAAGAGCTTTTTCCGATGTCCCGAGAGGAGAGAGTTTCTTGATGGCACGCCCACGCCGCTTCGACAACACCACCCAGTCCAACCCCACGGACAAAGCGCCACAGGTAACGGCAACTCATCGATAAAAATTTTATGCTTTGAAGAAGGCAAAGCGTACTTTCTTTAATCGCCCATTGCGACGAACATGGGCGACGAACATCAACCCTCTCGCCGCCCGCGCGTCGCTTCCTTCCCGATTGCCCCGACCATGATCTCCACTTCGAACAAGACCGTCGCCGGTCCCGTGATCCGGCTCCATCCGGACGACAACGTCGTCATCGCGCGAGTCGACATCGCAATCGGCACGCCGCTGCCGATCGACGGCATCGCCTGTCGCAGTCAGGTGCCGGCCGGCCACAAGATCGCCGCGCGCGCGATCCGCGAAGGCGAGCCGATCCGTAAGTACAACGTGGTAATCGGCTTCGCCGCGGGCGACATTGCGGCAGGCACGATGGTGCACAGCCACAACCTGACGTTCCGCGAATTCGACCGCGACTACGCATTCGGCGCCGATTACCGGCCTGTCGAGCTGCTGCCCGAGTCCGAGCGAGCGACCTTCGAGGGCATCGTGCGCGAGAACGGCGAGGTCGGCACGCGCAATTACGTCGGCATTCTCGCGACCGTCAACTGCTCGGCGACGGTCGCGCATCGCATCGCCGCGCATTTCACGCCCGAGCGGCTTGCCGCCTGGCCGAACGTCGACGGCGTGGTCGCATTCACGCATGGCATCGGCTGCGGGATGGAGATGAGCGGCGAACCGATGGCGCTGCTGCGCCGGACCATGGCGGGCTACGCGCGCCACGCGAATCTCGCGGCAGCGGTAATCGTCGGGCTCGGCTGCGAGCGTAACCAGTTGGGCGGCCTGCTCGAACAGGAAGGGCTGCAGCCTGGCTCACGGCTGCATACCTTCGTGATGCAGGAAAGCGGCGGCACGCGGCGCACGATCGAGGCCGGCATCGCCGCCGTCGAAGCGCTCCTGCCGGCTGCCAACGACGTGGTGCGCAAGACCGTGCCGGCGAGCCATCTGCGAATCGGTTTGCAATGCGGCGGCTCCGACGGTTTTTCGTCGATCACCGCGAACCCGGCACTCGGCGCCGCCGTCGATCTGCTGGTGCGTCACGGCGGCACCGCGATTCTTTCCGAAACGCCGGAAATCTACGGCGTAGAACACACGCTGACGCGGCGTGCCGTGAGCCGCGAGGTCGGAGAGAAACTGATCGAGCGCGTTCGCTGGTGGAAGGACGAATATTCGGTCGGGCGCGACGTGCAGATCAACGGCAAGGTCAGCCCCGGCAATCAGGACGGCGGACTCGCGAATATCTTCGAGAAGTCGATCGGTTCGTCGATGAAGGGCGGCACGGGTCCGCTAATGGATGTCTATCGTTACGCGGAGCCTGTCACGGCGCGCGGTCTCGTGTTTATGGATACGCCCGGTTTCGATCCGGTGTCCGCGACCGGGCAGATTGCCGGCGGCGCAAACCTGATCGCGTTCACGACCGGGCGCGGCTCGATGTTCGGCGCGAAGCCCGTGCCGTCGCTCAAGCTCGCGACCAACACGTCGATGTATCGCCGCTTGACGGAAGACATGGACCTCAATTGCGGTGGCATTCTGGACGGTACCGCGACGATCGAAAGCACTGCGCACGAGATCTTCGAGGCGCTGCTCGCGACCGCGTCGGGCCAGCGTACCCGCAGCGAAGAACTCGGGCTTGGCGACCACGAGTTCGTGCCTTGGCAGATCGGCATCATGAGTTGACGGAAGCGATGGCGTGGCCGCGGCGGAACGCGTGAAACCGGAAGCATGACGAAGGAAGACGCAACATAGGCCGACGGTTTGGATCATGCGCGCCGCGAGCCGGGTCAGCGTGGCGAATGACGCGCGGCGTGCCGTCAGACCGGCGTCAGCGCCTTGCCCGCCGAGAAGAACGACGCCAGATTGTCGATCGTGAGTTGCGCCATCGCCATGCGCGTTTCGTGTGTCGCACTTCCCATATGCGGACTCAATACCACGTTCTCGAATCGGAGTAGGGCCGATTCAGGCGCGGGCTCGTGCTCGAAAACATCGAGCGCCGCGCCCGCGAGGGTGCCGTTTTCAAGCGCGAGCACGAGCGCCTGCTCGTCGACGACCGACCCGCGCGCGATATTCACGAGCATGCCTGCCGAACCGAGTGCAGCGAGCACGGCCGCGTCGATCAGATGACGCGTGGCATCGCCGCCCGGGCAACTCACGATCAGAAGGTCCGACCAGCGAGCGAGTTCCACCGGCTGCGCGAACCATTGAAACGGCAGAGCCTGTTGCGTGCGGCCGAAGTACGCCAGTTCGACATCGAAGCTGGCGAGCCGCCGCGCGATTTCCCGGCCGATGCGGCCCATGCCCACGATGCCTACTCGCTTGCCGGCGAGGCTCGATCCCAGCGGAAAGGCGCCTTGTCGCCAGGCCCCCGAGCGCACGAAGCGATCGGCGTGCGGCAGTTTCCTCAGCAAGGCGAGCATGAGGCCGATCGTCAGCTCGGCGACCGCGGCGTTGAGCAGGTCGGGCGTGTTGGTGACCGCAATGCCGCGCTCGCGCGCGAACGCGAGCGGAATCCGGTCGAAGCCCACGCCGTTTGTCGCGATGATCCGAAGCGACGGCAGGCGTTCGAGGAGTGCCGTGTCGATGTCGTAGTTCGAGCGCGTGACGATCGCGCCGATCCGTTGCCGCAACGCATCGTCGGCGGCGATATCGGCGAGCGTGAACAGGTCGAGGCGTTCTTTCAGCAACGCATAGGCTACCGAAGGAAATTCGCCGATTTGCAGTACGGGCGGCAGGGTGGGGTTCGGGTCGTGCATCGGGTTTTTTATCATGGGTTACTTGTTGACGAGTCGTGCCGGGACGAAGACGAGAATCAGCAGCGCCGAGAGCGCGAGCGAAGCCGCCACGACGAACAGTCCCGAAGAAAGCGAATGCGTGAGCGTCTTCAGCCAGCCGATCACGGCCGGGCTGATAAAGCCTGCGAGATTGCCGGTACAGTTGATGAGCGCGATACCGGCGGCTGCGCCGGTGCCGCCGAGAAACGCGGTCGGCAGCGCCCAGAACATCGGCAAGGCGGTAATGACGCCCGCGGTCGCGAGCGTGAGCCCCAGCACGGAGATGACCGGCGACGCACCGGACAGCGCGCACAGCACGAAGCCGGCTCCGGCAACCAGCGCGGGCATTGCGACGTGCCAGCGGCGCTCGCGCGTATGGTCGGCGTGCCTGCCGGCCGCGATCATCGCGACGAGCGCGACGGAATACGGAATCATCGTGAGCAGGCCGATGACGAACGTGTCCTCGATGCCGGTCGAGCGCAGAATGCTCGGTTGCCAGAAACCGATCGCATACGAGCCCATCACGATGCCGAACAGAATCAGGCACATCAGATAGACGCGTGCGGATTTGAACACGGCGCGCACCGAGCCGTGCGTGTGCGTCGTGGCGTCGGCGGCGATCTCGTCGAGAATGACCTGCTTCTCGGGCGCGGAGAGCCAGGTGGCGTCGGCGATGCGGTCGTCGAGATGGCGCAGAACCACGAAGCCGAGCAGCAGCGACGGCAGCGCTTCGATGATGAAGAGCCATTGCCAGCCCGCGAGGCCCCCCACGCCCTGCAACGAATGCATGATCCAGCCCGACGCGGGTCCGCCGACGAGTCCCGAGACGGGATTGCCCGCCATCAGCAACGCGACCATCCGGCCGCGCCGGTGCGAGGGGAACCAGTAAGTCAGATACAGCACCATGCCGGGGAAAAAGCCCGCTTCCGCGATGCCGAGCAGAAAGCGCACCGCGTAGAACTCCAGCGGCGTCGTGACCCATGCGGTCGCCATCGAGAGGATGGCCCACGTAATCATGATGCGCGCGATCCAGCGTCGCGCGCCGATGCGATGCAGCAGCAGATTGCTCGGCACCTCGAAGAAAAAGTAGCCGACGAAGAAGAGGCCCGCGCCGAGGCCGTAGATCGCTTCGCTCAGATGCAGCGCGTTGAGCATTTGCAGCTTCGCAAAGCCGACGTTGACGCGATCCAGATACGCGACCACGTAGCCGACGAACAGCAAGGGCATGAAGCGCAGCGCGACACGACGGAAGATCGAATCGGCGTCGTCCGTGCCTATCGAAGCGGGCAATGAGGTGCTGTAGTCCAAGGTTGTCTCCTGATGATGCGGGGCGTGCTGTCGGTTTTGTGTGCTCGCGCGCCCGCCTGTTTGCAGTGTCGGTGCACGTAGTGCATTCGGCCGGCTCAGTGCAGTGCGCCGGCGTGCAACGCAAGTTGCTCCGCGTGCGGCAGGCGAAAGCCGAGGGCCGTCAAGGCGCTTTCGAGTCGTGCGCGCTGCGTGGCATCGAGTTCGACCAGCGGCGCGCGCAGCGCCGCCCAGCCTGCGTCGCCCGATTGCCACGCGATGGCCGCCTTCATCGCGGCAATCATCGGGAAGCGCTGGAACACGGCGCGGGTTTCGTCGAGGCGGCGCTGTTGCGCGGGGGCGTCGACCGCGCGCCAGTCGCGAGCCAGTTGCGCGATGGCGGCCGCATTCACGTTGCCGGTCGCGGTAATGCAGCCGGCGCCGCCTGCTTCGAGCGTGCGTAGCAGGAACGTCTCGCTGCCCGCGAATACTTCGAAGCCGGCGGCCGCGAATTCGGCGATCAGCGCCGACGTGTTGCTCCAGTCGCCCGAACTGTCCTTGATGCCGGCGATCGTCCCCGGATACGCTTTCAGCAGCCGCTCGACGAGCGAAAGACTGAGGCCAACCTGCGCAACCGGTGGGATGTGATAGAGGTAGACCTTCAGACGCGTATCGCCGACGGCATCGATAACACGCGAGTACGCACGGAACAGACCCTCGTCGCTGACGTTCTTGTAGTAGAACGGCGGCAGCATCAGCACGCCCGCGCAGCCGCTCGCCACGGCATGCCGCGTGAGTTCGATCGTATCGGGCAGCGCGCAGGCGCCGGTCCCCGGCATCATGCGCGTGGCGGGCAAGCCTGCTGCGAGCAGCGCGTCGAGCAGGCCGCGTTTTTCTCCGACCGATAGCGAGTTGGCTTCGGAGTTGGTGCCGAACACCGCGAGGCCGACGTCATGGCTCAGCAGTGCGCGGCAATGGCGTATGAAGCGTTCCGCGCTCGGCGCGCCGCTTTCGTCGAACGGTGTGACGACCGGTGAAAGCACGCGTTGAAAGTGGCTGGACGAGGTCATGAAAAGCGTCTCCGTGAGTGGCGATGAGATCGGACCAGTATCGCCGTGGGTCGACGCTCGAAGTACACGGGTGCGCTTGTTTCAAACAAAAGAAATTTTGATGTTTCGCGGACGCTTCGGACCGCGGCCGGAATAGGGCGGGGTGCTTGATCCGGAATGCATGGCATGCCGAAGCATCAACGAAAAAAAGGCCGCGCAAGGCGGCCTGCGAATGGGAACGACCCGTGTGCCCTAGCTTCGCGGCGTCACGCCACGCGTTTCGGTCGCGCGCAGAAAATCGAAATCGACGCCCTTGTCGGCCTGCGTCACCGTGTCGAAGAAGAGCTTGCGGTAGCCGCGCTCTGCGGTCGGTATCGACACGGGATGGCTCGCGGCGCGCGTCGCCAGTTCCTCGTCGCTGATAAGCAGGCTGATTTCGCGCCGCGACACGCTGAGGCGGATGCGATCGCCGGTGCGGACATGAGCCAGCGGGCCGCCCACGGCGGACTCGGGCGTCACGTGCAGCACGATGGTGCCGAACGCCGTGCCGCTCATGCGGCCGTCGGAAATCCGCACCATGTCCTTCACGCCCGCGGTCGCGAGCTTGCGAGGAATCGGAATATAGCCTGCTTCCGGCATGCCCGGCGCGCCCTTCGGGCCGATGTTCTTGAGCACGAGAATGTCGTCGGCGCATACGTCGAGATCGTCGGAATCGATGCGCGCGGCGAGGTCGGCGCCATTCTCGAACACGACCGCGCGGCCTTCGTGTTCCATGAGGCCGGCATCGGCGGCCGACTGCTTGATGATCGCGCCGCCCGGCGCGAGATTGCCTTCCAGCACCGCGATGCCGCCTTGCGGATAGATCGGCCGGTCGAACGGACGCACGACGTCCTGCTCGAAGGCCGGCCCCGCAGCGTCGATTTCCTCGCCGAGCGTGCGGCCCGTGACCGTCAGCGCGTTCAGGTTCAGCAGCGGCCTGAGTTCGCGCAACAGCGTCGCCATGCCGCCGGCCTTGTGGAAGTCTTCCATGTAATGCGAGCCAGACGGTTTCAGGTCGACCAGAACCGGCGTCTCGCGGCCCATCCGGTCGAGCGCTTTCAGATCGACGTCGTAGCCCATGCGTCCGGCGATTGCCGTCAGATGGACGATGCCGTTGGTCGAACCGCCGATCGCGAGCAGCACGCGCAGCGCGTTCTCGAATGCGTCGGCGGTGAGAATCTTCTCGATCGAAAGGCCATCGCGTGCCATCTGTACGGCCTGCGTGCCCGTCATCTCCGCAATGCGCATCCGGTCCGACGTCACCGCGGGCGGCGCCGCGCCGCCCGGCACCGTCATGCCGAGTGCTTCCGCCACGCAGGCCATCGTGCTGGCCGTGCCCATCACGGAGCAGGTGCCGACACTCGCGACGAGCTGATTGTTGACCGCGGCGATTTCCGCCTCGTCGATCTCTTCCGCGCGAAAGCGGCCCCAGTAGCGGCGGCAGTCGGTGCAGGCGCCGACGCGCTCGCCGCGATGCGCACCCGTCAGCATCGCGCCGGTGACGAGCTGAATTGCCGGAATGCGCGCCGATGCCGCGCCCATCAGCTGCGCGGGCACGGTCTTGTCGCAGCCGCCGATCAGCACGACGGCGTCCATCGGTTGCGCGCGGATCATCTCCTCGGTGTCCATCGACATCAGATTGCGCAAGTACATGCTGGTCGGCTGCGAGAACGATTCGGCGATGGAGATGGTCGGGAAGTCCATCGGCAGTCCGCCCGCGAGCATCACGCCGCGCCTGACGGCCTCGATCAGTTGCGGCGCGTTGCCGTGACACGGGTTGTAGGCGCTGCCCGTATTGACGATGCCGATCACGGGCCGGTCGAGCGCGCTGTCGGTATAGCCCGCGCCCTTGATGAACGCCTTGCGCAGAAACAGCGAAAAGCCGTTGTCGCCGTAGCTCGTGAGCGATTTGCGCAGGCCGCCGGGTTGCGCGGGCACGTCGTCGGGCTGCTTCTTGAATGTGTCGGTCATGATTGCGCTACCGTCTCGTGAAAGGATGAGGGGATACCGGTGATTATCGCCAGTGCCGGGCAGGGCGAGGTCGAACTGACGCTTGCTTCAAACGATAAAGATTCTGAGGTCCCGACGTTGCTGACCATGATCGGCCCATAATGATTTGCCCGCAACGTGTTGCCGGCGATGACCGGCTCGCGATCAAATGTTGCTCACCGATTCCGCCGCGGCGAGAAACGCCTGAACGAGGCGCAGCCGCGCCGACGAGCGCCCCCATAGCAGCCCCACGAGACGTCTCGGCGAGGCATGGGGCAACGCCCATTTCTTCAGCGACAGCCCGGCGAGTTCGCGCGATGACCAGTCCGGCACGAGCGATACGCCGAGCCCCCGGTCGACGAGCGTGGCGATCGCGCCTAGCCCATCGAGTTCGCACCGCTGCGACGGCCTGATGCCGTGCTGGCGCAGATAGGTGTCGGCGAGTTGTCCGCCGACCACATTGCGGTCGTAGCGCAGGAACGGTTCGGTTTGCAGGGTCGTGTGCACATCGGCGACGTGCATCGAAGCGGGCGTGAGCAGGATCAGCGGCTCGCTTCTGAACGTGTGCCAGTCGCAGCTTTTCGGCAGATTGAAAAGCGGTTGCGCGATCACTGCGGCATCGAGATCGCCGCTCGTGACCTTGCGATAGAGATCGAGCGAGGTGCCCGGCTCCAGATAGAAGTCCAGGCGCGCATAACGGTTCAGCAGCAGCGCGAGCGCATCGGGGATGAGACTCGCCATCATCGTCGCCATGCCGCCCAGACGCAGTTGGCCGCCGGGTTCGTCGGCGTCCTCGATGTCCGAGCGCAGATCGCGGATGTCGTGCAGCACCGAGCGCGCCCGCGCCAGAATGCGCTCGCCGGCTTCCGTCGCCCCGACGGTGCGGCCCGAGCGGCGCACGAGCGTCGCGCCCAGTTCGGTTTCGAGCATCTTCACCCGCTGGGCGACCGCGGCCGGTGTCAGGTCGAGCCGGCGCGCGGCCTCTGCAATCGAGCCGAGTTCCACGACGAACACGAAGCTTTGCAGGTAGCGGGAATCCATCGATAGAAGTGGCCGGGTTCGAAGAGGCTAAAGAATACTTCCTCGGCGGTGCGGATGTCTTCAGGACTTCAAGCGCGGCTTCGCGCCGTCACGACATCGGCAGTTGCGCCAGGCGTGTCGCCGGCACGTGCCCGGAATCGCGTTGCCTCGCGGCGTCACGATTTCGGGCACACGGCTTCAGGACACGGTGCTCCACCGGCCGTACTTCGCCACTTCCTTTTCATCGAAGCCGAAGCCGAGCCCCGGGGTCTGGTGCAGCACCACGCGGCCTTCCTTATGTTCGAGCTGCCGATCGATAAGCCGGCGGAAATTCAGTACCTGGTCGTCCCAGAAGAACTCGACGTAGCGCGCGTTGGGCGTGGCGGCGACGAGCGGGGCATGCACGTCGTGGAACCAGTGCGGGCACACCTGCACGCCATAACCGGCCGACATCGCGGCAATCCGCTTCCACTCGGTGATGCCCCCGCAGACCGCTGCATCGGTTTGCAGGATCGCCGCGCCGCCCATATCGAGTAGCTGCTTGTGATACCAGCGGCCGTAGCCGATCTCGGCGGTGGCGACGGGGATGCGCGTGAGCTTCGCGAGGCGCGCGTGGCTCTCGATGTCGTCGGGGCTGAACGGCTCTTCGATGAAGTAGGGCTGGTACTGCTCGATGCGGCTCAAATACTGCATGGCCTGCACCGTATCGATCCAGCCGTTGTTGCAGTCGAGCATCAGCTCCACATCGGGGCCGATCGCCTCGCGCGCGGCCTTCACGCGGGACTCCTCGCCGCTCGGCGACCAGCGGCCCGTTTTCATCTTGACGGCCTTGAAGCCTCGCGCCACGTAGCCGGCCATTTCCTCGCCGACCATTTCCGCCGTCTTGCCCTCGACGTAGTAGCCGCCGCTCGCATAGGCCGCCACGGTTTCCGTTTCCACGGCGCCGAGGTATTTGTGCAGCGGCAGGCCGGCGCTTTTCGCGTTGATGTCCCACAGCGCGATGTCGATGGCGCTCAGCGCGCGCATCACGGTGCCCATGCGTCCCTGAAGCAGGGACTCCTGATACATGTCTTTCCACAGACCCTCGACGGCCAGCGAGTCGCGGCCGATCACGACGGGCGCGAGCAACTGCTCCACGGCCACCCGGAAGATTTCGCCGGCGGCGCTGCCCACGTAGCAGAAGCCGACCCCTTCGATGCCGTCCACGGTGCGGACCTTGACGAGGCCGTAGTGCCGGTCGGTCACCGTGCGATTGGAAAACGACGTCACCTTGTCGAGCGGGACACGGGCTGCGCAGACTTCGATGGATTGGATGATGGGCACGGCATGTCTCCTTCAGATACGGATTGATCGGGCAATGGAGATACTGTGCGCTCAATCGGACATCTGAAAAAGTGGATTCCAGCCTCTTCAGAAGCTGTAAAATACGTTTTTATGGATACCCGCTTTCTTCAGAGTTTCGTCGCGGTCGTCGAATCCGGTTCTATCGCCGAAGCGGCGCGCCGTCTCGACGTCGCCACGACCACGGTGGCCCAGCAGATCCGCGCGCTGGAAGACGATATTGGTGCGAAGTTGCTGACGCGCGCGGGGCGGACGGTCAAACCCACGGTGGTCGGCGCCCGCATTCTCGAGCGCTCGCGCGATCTGCTGCGGGACGTACGCGACCTGCGCTCCGCCGCCTCCGATACGGGCCTGCCGGCGGGGCCGCTGCGCCTCGGCGCGACACCTTCGGCGCTGATGGGATTGTTGCCGCCGTTTCTGCGGCGCTGGATGCAGGCGCATCCACAGATCCCGATCTATATCGAGCCCGGCACCTCGGCCGTGCTGCTGGACCGGGTTATGTCGGGGGAGCTCGACGCGGCGATCGTCGTGCATCCCGCATTCGAGTTGCCGAAGACTTGCGCATGGCGGCTGTTGCGCGAAGAGCCGCTGATACTCCTGACCCAGGCGCGTTTGCAGGTGAAGGATGCGCTGGCGACCGCGGCTCACGAGCCGTTCATCCGTTATGACCGCAGAGTCGTGGCCGGAAAAATGGCCGATGAATATCTACGCAAACACGGCGTGCGTCCCAAGGTGCAGTTCGAACTCGACGGTATCGAGCACATTGCCCGGCTGGTGGCAGAGGGCTTTGGCGTTTCCGTGCTGCCGGACTGGCCCATTATCGGCCCGGCCGACCCGCAACTGCGGCGTTGGAAGTTGCCGGAACCGTCTCCCGTACGTCGCGTGGGAATGGTATGGCTGCGCACGTCGGTGCGCTCGCCGCTCGTGGAAGCGTTCGTTCAGATTGCCTGCAGCGAGTCGCCAAAGGCACGGAAACAGAAATGAGCGCAGGGCGCTGGGGCGCGCGTCAATCCGCGAAGCCGTAAAGCACGGCCGGGTTGTCCACCAGAATCCGATCGCGCACCGCGCGCGTCGGGGTCCACGTGTCGAGCAGATCGAGCAGCGCGGCGTCCTCGGGCATGCCGTCGACCAGGCCCGGATGCGGCCAGTCGGTTCCCCAGACGCAACGCTCGGGCGCGGCGGCCACGAGCGCGCGTGCCAGCGCAAGGACGTCGTCGTAGGGGTAGGTTGTCGTCGAGGCACGGTAGCCGCACAGCTTGACCCAAGTCTTGCCGTTCGACAGCAGGCGCAGCAATGCTTCGGTTTCCTGTCGATAGGTCGGCGAGCTGGCGCGAATCTGCCCCATGTGATCGATGACGGCCGGCGTCGGCAGCCCGGCGATCAGCGGCGCAAGCGCCGGGAGCTGGGGACCGTCGACGTAAAACTGCAGATGCCAGCCGAACGCGGCGACCCGGTGTGCGATTGTGTTTATCCGGTCGGGCGTCAAGCCGCCGGCATTGACCAGGTTGAAGCGAACCCCGCGCACGCCGGCCCGATGCAGGCGCTCGAGCGCCTCATCGGAAACATCGTCGCCTAATACGACAACCGCGCGGCCCCGTTCGACGCCCACTGCCTGCAAGGCATCGAGCGTGCAGCGGTTGTCCGTGCCATACACGCTGGGCTGCACGATGACCATGCGTTCCAGCCCGAGTACCGCGGCCATGTCTCGCCATGCGTGCAGGGAGGCCGCCGGAGGCGTGTAGTCGCGCGGCGTCGTGAACGGATACCTAAGCGGATACGCGAGCGGATCGCCGAACACGTGAAAATGGCAATCGCACGAAAAGCGGGGTGCCGGGTTCCGAGGTGGTCTAACAGAAGGCAACGCGGGCAAACAGGCGAGGGTCATGAGCGTCTCGTGAGTCTTGCCGCTGTTTTGCTGGCAGCGGCGGACCCGGATGGTGTGGCTGGTGTATCGATAGAGGGATGCGTCGGCTCGACGGTCATGCAGGTCATATGCCGTCGGCAGAAGATCGTTTCAGGCACGCGGCGCTACATGCTTGCGCGACTCGGCGGAGAGATCGTGCTCGCCGGGCGGCACGCTGTCGCGCAGGCCGAGCCCCTTGGTCTCCGGCAGCACGCAAAGCGCGAGGAACATGCAGCCGTAGGCGATGAATCCGAAGAGGGCAATCGATTTTCCGAGCGGCATCTGCGATGCCAGCATGCCGATCAGCAACGGAAACAGCGCACCGATGCCGCGTCCCACGTTATAGCAGAAGCCCTGGCCGGACCCGCGCATGGCGGTCGGATAGATTTCGCTGAGATAGGGGCCGAGCGGCGCGAACACCATGTACGTGAACATGCCGAGGAAGAAGCCGCTCGGCAGCATGACAGCGTTGCTGATGGGCAGCACGAGATAGACGACCAGCGTCACGGCCGCGCCGATCGTGCTGATAAAAAACGTCTTGCGCCGGCCGATGGCATCGCCGAGGTGAGCGCCGATCATGAAACCCGCAAACGCGCCGGCGATGAGGGCGACGGTAAAGCCACCCGTCCCGATGACCGAAAGGCCTCGTTCAGTGCGCAGATAGGTCGGCAGCCACACCTGATAGATGTAGGTGGCACCCTGGCAGCCCGTCGTAAAGATCGACAGCTTGATCGTGGTCCAGAAGAACTCCGGTCGAAATACCGCCAGCAGCGATTCGTTTCGCTGTCCTTCGAGTGCTTTATTGCGTGCGTAGACTTCCGGTTCGTCGACGTGGCGGCGCAGGAAGAACACCAGCGCGGCGGGCGCGATACCGATCCAGAACAGCCAGTGCCACGCCTGACCTTCCGGCACCAGCGAAAACAGGGCGGTGTAAATGACGGCGGCGATACCCCAGCCGACTGCCCAGCCGCTTTGCACGAATCCGCCTGCGCGGCCGCGATATTTATCGCGAATCACCTCGGCGATCAGCACGGAACCGGCGGCCCATTCGCCGCCGAAGCCGATGCCCTGAAGCGCGCGGAAGATGAAGAACTGCTCGAAGTTCTGGGCGAAGCCGCATAGGAACGTGAAAACGGCGTACCAGCCTATCGTGATCTGCAGCACCCGCACGCGGCCGAAGCGATCGGCCATGACGCCCGCGAGCCAGCCGCCGATCGCCGACGTCACCAGCGCGACGGTGCCGAGAAAGCCTACCTGCTGTTTGCTGATCCCCCACACGGCAATCAGTGTCGGCACGACGAAGCTGAAAATCTGCACGTCGAGCGCATCGAGGGTCCAACCTGCAAAGCATGCACGAAGAGCGCTGCTCTCCCGCGGCGTCAAGTCCCGCATCCATCTGAACATCCCTGTCTCCTTTACCGGCTCGCGCCGGACTCTTCTGATTGCTGGTCAACACCGCGCACGCTGATTGATCGAGACTCCGGCAAGGCGTTCGCGACGTTCGATTCGAGAGCACTGTGCGCTCAATCGAACATCTTAAAAAGCGGGTTTCAGCATTTTCAGAGCACGCAAAAGGCGCGTTTAGCCGGCGAGAGGAACGGCTGTGGGAATATCGATGGATGGACGGGGCGAGTAGCGGTGTCGATGCCAATTATCGCCAGGAGAGAGAGCGGCGTTTATCGATGGGTACGGGGTTGCCGCTTTCGCGGTCTTGCTGGCATCGGGTGCGTCGCTCCTGCTTGTTCAACGTTGGAGACGGGGCGTGACGCTCGTTGTGAGCCGTTTTCCGGCGAATGCTTCCGCGAGGCCGGACGGCTCTTGCTGAACGTAGGGAAGGCGGCGCCCACGAAGTCCGGACGTCGCCCGCGGCACACCTCAGGCACGCTGGCCGAATTCCACTTCCTGGGCCGTCCAGCCGGCGACGCGGTCGCTGAGCGTCAGGCCGAGCCCGGGCCGCGTCGGCACGATCATCCGGCCGGCGCGCGTTTCGAGCTTTTCGTTGAACAGCGGTTCGAGCCATTCGAAATGCTCGACCCAGGGCTCGGTCGGATAGCAGGCCGCGAGATGCACGTGCAACTCCATCGCGAAGTGCGGCCCCAGCATCAAGCCCGCGTGCTCGGCCAGCCCGGCAATCTTGAGGAACGGCGTGATGCCGCCGACACGCGGTGCGTCGGGCATCAGATAGTCGGCCCCGCGCAGTTTGATGAACTCCCAGTGCTCGGCCACGCTCGTGAGCATCTCGCCCGTGGCGATCGGCGTATCGAACTGCGCGGCCAGTGCGGCATGGCCTTCCGCGTCGTAGCAGTCGAGCGGCTCTTCGATCCAGACCAGATTGAATGGCTCGAACGTACGGCACATGCGCTGCGCGGTGGGGCGGTCCCATTGCTGGTTCGCGTCGACCATCAGCGGGAACGTGTCGCCCAGATGCTTGCGCACCGTTTCGACGCGGTGAATGTCGAGCGCGCAATCGGGTTGCCCGACCTTCAGCTTGATGCCGCCGATGCCCTTTTCGCGTGATGCGTCGGTATTGGTCAGCAACTGGTCGAGCGGCGTGTGAAGGAAGCCGCCCGAGGTGTTGTAGCAGCGCACGGAGTCCCGCTGCGAGCCGAGCAGCTTCGCGAGCGACAGGTTGGCGCGTTTGGCCTTCAGGTCCCACAGCGCGACGTCGAATGCGCCGATCGCCTGCACCGCCATGCCGCTTCTGCCGACCGAGGCCCCGGCCCAGGCGAGCTTGTTCCATAGCTTGGCAATGTCGCTCGGGTCCTCGCCGATCAGCGTCGGCGCGATTTCCTTCGCGTGCGCGAACTGGCCCGGGCCCCCGGCACGCTTCGAATAGCTGAAGCCCAGACCGCGATGACCGTCAGTCGTTTCGATTTCGACAAAGAGGATGGCGATTTCAGTCATCGGCTTCTGACGGCCGGTGAGCACCTTGGCATCGCTGATCGGGGTGGCGAGCGGCAGAAAGGTGGACGCAATACGAACCCAGGCAATGCGGTCGCCCGTTGCCGTGCCGGATGTCAGATGGTCGTTGATGTTCATGAGCGAGGTTCCTGTGCGATTGAAAAGGCGAGCCGCGAATGTATGGCTCAAGCGCATGCCTCGATCATACAATGATTGCGCAATCATTCAAGTGTGGCAGGTGGCGAAATCGTCGTGGTTTACACTGAGCGAGCCGATTCAACGGAGGAGGGGTGCCTGAAATGGGGGGAAGCCCGAGGTGTCGAAGCCGGATTGGGATTCGGGATTCCGGCAGATCATCGCTAGAATTGCGGGCATGACAACAGGAGCCTGAATGGCAAAGAAATCCGCGCGCAGCCAACCCGCCGCCGTCGCCGAGCAGGCGGGGAGCGTGACGTTAATCGATGTCGCTCGCGTAGCAGGGGTCGCGCCCATGACCGTGTCGCGGGCGCTGCATCGTCCCGAGCTCGTGCGCAGCGATACGGCGAGAAAAGTGCTCGAGGCCGTGAGAGCGACGGGCTACGTGCCGAACATGCTGGCGGGCGGCCTGGCGAGCAGCCGGAGTCGTCTGGTTGCGATTCTGCTGCCGACGATCGCCAACTCGATTTTTGCCGACACCGTGCAGGCGTTGATGGACGGCCTGACCGCCTCGGGCTATCAGTCGCTGATCGGGCTGACCGGGTACTCCAGCGCCCAGGAAGAGGCGCTTGTCGAAGCGATTCTCGGACGCCGGCCCGACGGGATCGTGCTGGCCGGCACGAGTCACACCGACGCGACCGTCGAGCGGCTCAAGAATGCGCGGATACCGGTGGTCGAGATATGGGATCTGACCGACAAGCCGATCGATATCGTGATCGGCTTTTCACACGAAAAAGTGGGCATCAAGGTGGCGCGGCATCTTCTCGACAAGGGATACAAGCGGTTTGGGGTCCTCTCGGTCAACGATCCGCGTGGCCTGCGCCGTTGCCAAAGCCTTATCCGGGAACTCGGCCGCCATGGCCTGACCGACGTGCCGTTCGAGGTGCTGCAGGCACCGGCAACATTGCAGGCAGGCAGAGAGGGCGTGGGCCGGATGATGGTTGCCGGGTTTCCCGAGATCGTGGTCTGCAGTTCCGACACGCTCGCGCAAGGCGTACTGGCGGAAGCCGCGAGCCGCGGCCTGCGCGTACCCAAGGATCTCGCGGTGATGGGGTTCGGCGATCTGAGCACCGCCGCGCACGTTTTTCCGGCCTTGTCGACGGTCCGGGTCGACGGGGCGACGATCGGCAGGAATGCCGCGACGGCGCTCCTCACGCGCTTCGCCGGCAAGTCGCAGGCGGGCCTCGATACCGTGAAGATCGATACTGGCTTTTCAATCGTCGACCGGGACAGCGCCTGACGGCGGAGACGGGCAGGGGGCTGACAGGCTGACAGATGGCTCCTCCGGGCGGGACGTTTGCACGTTACCCCGAGTTGCACCGGATGAAAGATTGCGCAACCATTGACTGAAATGATTGCGCAATCTTTTTTTGCCTTCTGGTGCCGGGCGGTAACTGGCGACCCTGTGCAAGACAGCGAGATTCAGGCGAAAGGGCGTGACTCTCGCGCCTTGCCGGAGACAGGTGCGGCGCAATCGACGGATACATCTCACTTTCACAGGAGCGGGAGATGAAGGACGTGACGGTTGCATCCCATGGGCTTACGGCCGCCGCCGACGCGACCGGGAAGCCGGGCGCGGCCATGAGGCCGATCATCCAGGTGGTGGCCGGCAATGCGCTCGAAATCTACGATTTCATGATCTATGGCTACTACGCCAGATACATCGCCCAAACGTATTTTCCGAGCGACAGCGAGTACGTTTCCCTGATGATGTCGCTGATGACCTTCGCGTTCGGGTTTCTCGCGCGGCCGATCGGGGCCATCGTGCTCGGCGCCTACACCGATCGTCATGGGCGGCGCAAAGGCCTGATCCTCGCCCTGTCGCTGATGTCGCTCGGCATCATTTCCGTCGCGTGCACGCCTTCATACCGGAGCATCGGGCTGGCCGCGCCGGTTATCGTGCTGCTTGGGCGTTTGCTGCAGGGCTTTTCCGCGGGAGCCGAACTCGGCGGCGTCGTGGTCTATCTGGCGGAAATCGCTCCGCCGAAGCGGCGCGCGTTCTTCACCTGCTGGCAGGCGGGCAGCCAGCAACTCTCCGTGATGGCGGCTTCGCTCGTCGGCCTCGTCCTGCTTTATCTGCTCGCGCCGCACGAGTTGCACGCATGGGGATGGCGGATTCCGCTTCTGCTGGGCTGCGCGGTCATTCCCGTAATGTTCTGGTTGCGCTCCAGTCTTGCCGAAACATCGGTGTTCGCCGCGAAAAAGAAGACGCCGACAGTAGGGGATATCTGCACGAGCCTCGTTTCGGGTTGGCGAACCATTGCCCTGTGCATGGGCATGGTGGCGCTCGCCACCGTCACTTCGCAAACCATTACCACGTATGCGCCGACGTTCATCAAGAGTCTGAACCTCGGAGAGTCCGCGGGATTCATCATTCTCTTTTTCGGCGGACTGTCGGTGCTGATCTGTCTGCCTATCATGGCCGTGGTGGCGGATCGTTTCAATCGCCGCACGGTCCTGATCGTCGTGACCCTTCTGGCAGGGCTGAGCGCCTATCCGATGATGTCGTGGCTCGCTGCGCAACCCACCGTGTTCAAGTTCGCGGTCGTCGAGCTGTGGTTCTCGTTCATCTACGCGGCGTACAGTTCCGTGCAGGTGGCCGCGATGGTCGAACTGGTGCCGCCGAGCGCGCGCACGTCCGGCTATGCATTCGCACAGGCGGTGGCGGCCGCGGTTCTGGGCGGCTTCACGCCCGCCATTCTCACGTGGTTGACGCATACCTTCCACAGCAATGCCATGGTCGGCGTCTGGCTGGCGGTCAATGCCGCGATTAGCCTCATTGCCGCGCTTGCATTGGGACAGAAAGAGACGGCAACGCGGCAAAGCGCCCAATTGCAATAGGGATCGGCAACGCTTGGCGTTGATCGGCGCGCCCGGCAATCTTGCCGGTGTGTTTTCGTCGTCGCTGCCGGGCTATCCAGCGGCTCCCATACCTGGCTTCAACGCTGCGGGATGATCTGCCGCCGCTGCAAATTGAATCCCCCGGTTGACGACCATCAAGGCAGATCGGTGTAAACCATGGCGATCGCGTAATCAGTTTCGTTTGAATGATTGCGCAATCATTGTATGATCGAGTCCGCATGGATGCGTGGACGCGGCGTGCCGTCCGGCACGAGCCGCCGGCAATCGAACAGGATCAGCAAGGAATCGAGGAGACAGGGCAGTGGTAGCGAATACAACCAGACGGACAAACGTGCGATGGTTCATCCTGGCGATGATCTTTATCGTCACCGTGTTCAATTACGTGGACCGGGCGACGTTGTCGATCGCGGCGCCGAGCATGCGGCATGAACTCGGCTTCGACGCGCTCACCATGGGCATTGCGTTTTCGGCATTCGGCTGGACCTACACCGGCATGCAGATTCCCGGCGGGCTGATCCTGGACCGGTTCGGCGCGCGGATCGTGCTGGGCCTGAGCCTCATTGCGTGGTCGGTGCTCACGTTTCTGCAGGGATACGTGCACCTGTTCGCGTCGGCGTTCGCCGCGCTCTTCGCGTTGCGCTTCCTGATGGGCGCTGCCGAATCGCCGGCTTTCCCGTGCAACAGTCGTCTGACGGTCATGTGGTTTCCGAGTACCGAACGCGGCCTCGCGACGTCGATCTTCCAGTTGGCGCAATATTTCGCGCTGGCCGTTTTCACTCCTATACGGTCAGCCGCTGGGGCTGGCACTACGTGTTCTTCACGACCGGCGCGATCGGTGTGCTGATCGGGCTCTGGTGGCTGAAATCGGTGCGCGAGCCGCAGTCCGATCACCGCGTGAATGCGGCCGAACTCGACTACATCGCCGCCGGCGGCGGACTCCCGACGATGGGCGACAGCCCGCGGCCGTTCCGCTGGCGCGAGGTCCGCGCAATTGCCGCCAACCGCATGATGATCGGCATCTATATCGGACAGTTCTGCCTGACGTCGATTACGTGGTTCTTCCTCACCTGGTTCCCGACCTACCTCGTCGAGGCCAAGGGCATGTCGATACTGAAGGTGGGCATTGCGGCGGCGATACCCGCCGTGGCCGGATGCGTCGGTGGACTCGTCGGCGGCCTGTGGTCCGACTGGATGCTCAAGCGCGGCTTCAGTCTCACGGCGGCCCGCAAGACGCCGATCATCGGCGGCCTCGTGCTGTCGAGTACGATCGTCGCGGCGAATTACGTGCATTCTTCCGTGATCGTCATTCTCGTGATGTCGCTCGCTTTCTTCGCGAAGGGTGTCGGCAACCTGGGGTGGTGCATCGTCGGTGACGTCTCGCCGAAACACGCGATGGGCATCAGCGGCGGCATCTTCAATCTGTGCGGCAATCTCGCGAGCATCGTCACGCCGCTGGCCATCGGCTGGATGATCAAGCGCACCGGCTCGTTCGAGGTTGCGCTGACCTATGTCGCGGCACTTTCGCTGCTCGGTGCTTTTTCGTATCTGTTTGTTGTCGGCAGGCTCGAGCGCATCGAAGGGGGCGAGTCGGATGAGACTGCGTTGGGCGATGTTCCGGCTGCGGCTCTGAAGCCGCGCCACGGCGGTTGAAGCCGCGCAGCAACACTTTTCGACGGGTTACCGTTGATGAACGCAATGGGTTTTACCGCTTCTGTTGCCGCGCGGCGAGTGTCGACAATTTCATTGCCGCCCTTGCGTACGGCCGCTGTCCGAAGGACGCGCTAAACCCGGATACGTGGGTGGGTTTAGCGATCTGGTTGATCGATTGTCACTTCTGGTCCGGAAACGCCGGACGCGCGCGCTGCGCGTCGAGCCAGCGTGCCACCGACGGCATCTCCGGCTGGGCATCGAGCGTGGAGGCGAAGCGCTCGGCCAGCGAGTACCAACGATGCGCGGCGAGTGCGACGCCGATGTCGGCGAGCGTGAAGCGATCGAGCGCGAGATGCGAATGCGTGTCGAGCCGCGCGTCGACAATCCGGAGCAGCCGCGCGGACTCGGCGAATGCGTTGCGTATCGCGGCGTAATCGCGCTTTTCCTCGGGCACGCGAGTCAAGCCGAGAAACGCAATGCGCAACGTCGCCCATAACGCACCGAGCTGCCAGTCCATCCAGCGCTCGACTTCCGAGCGCTCGTCGGCGTCTTGCGGCAACAGGTCGCCATTGCCATAGGCCGTCGCGAGATAGCGCATGATCGTGTTCGATTCCCAGATCGACCGTCCATTGTCGACCAGCGCCGGCACGAGGCCGTTCGGATTGAGCTCGCGATAGGCCGCCGTATCGTTGACGCCGAATTCGAGCCCGGCGTCGATCCGCTCGTAATCGCGGCCTTCGATTCGCCCGAGTTCGCCGAGGCACCACAATACCTTCTGCACATTGATCGAATTTCGTCTTCCGTAAACCTGCATCATCTCTCCTCGAACAAATATCGTGTGCCGTGAGGCTGGCAGTCGTGCGTCACTGCCGCCTGCCTGGCGACGCCGGCAAGTATGCGCTGCCCACCGTCAATCGACAACAGGCGCAGGGAACGAGGACGTTGCTCACGAGGCAATGCGGGCGCATCGGGATGCGCGTGATAAGTCAACGTTCTTGAGGCACTTGCAGCACCGGAGCCCCAACCGGATTACGCTGCATAAATCACAAACGCGTCAAATACGGCGGTAATTCTTCGAGCGTCGCGTTCGCGGCGCCTTCGAAGCGTTGCAGCCAGCGTGCGTCCGCCTGCTTCAGATGCTCGTGCAGGGCGGCGGCCGCCTTCGCCGGTTTCTTCGCGAGCAGCAGGTCGTAGATAGTCCGGTGTTCCTTCAACGCATCTTCGATCGACGTAAGCGGAATGCGCAGCACAGGATCGAACAGATAGCGGGTCGGCGCGAACAGCATGCGCGTACGCGCGAGCACCTGCAGGATCTCGCTATTGGGACAATGCGACAGCAACCGGATATGCAGATCATGCTCGACGACGTCGGTATCGAATCCTTCACGCGGGAAGCCGTCCAGCGCTTCGACCACCGTTTCGCGCAATTGCCCGACGTAGTCGCGGCTCACATGTGCTGCTGCCTGTTGCAGTGCCTCCGGCTCGAGCAGCCAGCGCAGTTCATACAAATGATGGGTCTTGTCAGGTGTGACGCGCGTCGCAATCCAGCGGCCCATCGAATCCTTCGTCACGAGCCCGACGCTGTGCATGCGCGCAAGCACATCGCGCACGACCGTGCGGCTCACGCCAAAGTGTTCGGCCAGTCTTTCCTCGATGATCCGTACCGAGACGAACATTACCCGGGCGCATAGCTCGCGCTCGAGTTCGACATAGACGCGCTCCCACTGCTGCACGGAGGTGATCTTGACTTCGTCGAGTACCGCTCGCTCGCGCGGGACGCCGGGCTTTACCTTGCCTGCCACCTCATAGCCGCGCCCACTTGCTTCCTTCACGAGCCGTTCATTGCATAGCGCCTGCAATGCGTAGCGCGCCGGCGACCGGCTGATGCCAAACGATTTCGAGACCTGCGCTTCCAGCAGCTTTTGCCCGGGCGCAAGGCGACCGTCCTCGATCATGGCCTTGAGCAGCGCATACGCGCGCTCCTGGACGGAATGCTTTTCGATGATTTCTGACATGGTCCTCAATGAGCGGCGCCTCTCCACAGGGCGAACGCCGCGGTTCTCGCAACGCTTCGATTCCGCCGCCCGCGCTTCGGGTGGCCAGTTGCGAAATGTTAGCCGATCTGATGCCACATTTCCGCTGCCCCGGGAACTACGGCTGAAAACACGACTTGACATCGCAGTTTTGGATCGATAATCTTAAAAATGTACATTGCACACTATGTACATTATAGGTGAAAACCGGAGGCAGGGATTCTTATGAAGCTGGTACGGTGGGGACAGCCGGGTGATGAAAAACCGGGCGTGCTGGATAGCGAAGGGCAGGTACGCAGCCTCGTCGGCGTCGTCGACGACTGGCACGGCGAGGCGTTGACGGAGGGTTCGCTCGCTCGCGTCGCGGCGGCCGATTTGCGTGCGCTGCCGCTCGTCGCGCGAGGCGAGCGGCTTGGGCCATGCGTCGGCGCGGTAGGGAAGCTGGTCTGCGTGGGCCTGAATTACACGGACCATGCAGCGGAAGCCGGGATGGCACTGCCGAAAGAGCCGATTCTGTTTCTGAAGGCCACGAGCTCGATCAATGGTCCTTTCGATTCTGTCGAGATCCCACGCGACGCACAGAAAGTGGACTGGGAGGTCGAACTCGGCATCGTGATCGGCAAGACCGCGCGCTATGTGGCGAAGGAAAACGCGATGTCGTACGTTGCCGGCTACTGCGTCGTGAACGACGTCTCGGAGCGCGCGTATCAACTGGAGCGCGGCGGACAGTGGGACAAGGGCAAGGCGGCGGATACGTTCGGTCCGCTGGGGCCGTGGCTTGTCACGGCGGACGAGGTGCCGGATCCGCAGGCGTTGTCGCTGTGGCTCGACGTCGACGGTGTGCGGCGTCAGGACGGCAATACGCGTGACATGATTTTCGGCGTCGCGGAGCTGGTCTCCTACATCAGCGGCTTCATGAGCCTGCAGCCCGGCGACGTGATCGCAACGGGCACGCCGGCCGGTGTTGGCATGGGCCTGAAACCGCCTGTTTATCTGCGGGCTGGACAAACGGTATGCGCCGGTATCGCCGGCCTCGGCGAGCAGCGCTCGTCCGTCGTTGCGTTCGATGCGTCATTGCAGGCGTGACATGGCCGATACCGTGACATGTGTCGGCGATCTGCAGCGGCTCGCGCGCCGGCGCGTGCCGAAGATTTTCTACGATTACGTGGACAGCGGCTCGTGGACGGAATCCACCTATCGCGCTAACGAGGTCGATCTCGGCCAACTGAAGTTCCGTCAACGTGTCGGTTGCGACGTCGACATGATCCGCACCGCTGTCACGCTGCTCGGCCGTCCGTGCAGCCTGCCCGTGGCGCTCGCGCCGACCGGCCTCGCCGGCATGATCCATGCCGACGGCGAGATTCTTGCCGCTCGCGCGGCGGCCAGATTCGGCGTGCCTTTCACGCTATCGACGGTCAGCATCTGCTCGATCGAGGACGTCGCCGAGCATGTCGAAGAGCCGTTCTGGTTCCAGCTCTACATGATGAAGGACCGCGATTTCATCGTCCGGCTGATCGAACGCGCGCGCAACGCGGGCTGCTCCGCGCTCGTGCTGACGCTCGATCTGCCGCTCCAGGGGCAGCGTCACAAGGATGTGCGCAACGGCCTCTCGGTGCCGCCGAAGCTGAATCTGCGTACCCTGTCGATGATGATGGCGCATCCCGCGTGGTGTGTGCGGATGCTCGGCACGCGGCGGCGCACCTTCGGCAACATCGTTGGGCATGCCAAGGGTGTGACGGACACGTTCGCGTTCGCCGAGTGGGTGAGCCGCCAGTTCGATCGCACGGTGACGTGGGACGACATCGGCTGGATCAAGCGGCACTGGGGCGGGCGGCTGATCGTCAAGGGCATACTCGACGTGGACGACGCGCGCCGCGCGGTTGCGGCAGGCGCCGACGCGATCATCGTGTCGAATCATGGCGGACGGCAACTGGACGGCGCGCCGTCGTCGATCAGCGCGTTGCCCGCCATTGCCGCAGCCGTCGGTCAGCAGACGGAGGTACTGATGGATGGCGGTATCCGCAGCGGCCAGGACGTGCTGCGTGCGATCGCGCGGGGTGCACACGGCGTGATGATCGGCCGTGCGTTCCTGTACGGCCTTGGCGCGCTCGGCGAAGCGGGCGTTACCCGCACGCTCGAACTCATTCATAAGGAACTCGAATCAACGATGGCGTTGTGCGGCATCACCGACGTCGCCGACGTCAGCCGTGACGCCATTGTGACACCCGCACCCGTAGCCGTATCCGCGCGGCCGGAGAACGCATGCCGCCACGCTGGAGAAGGTGGTCTATCTGCTATTGCCTAGTTTGAATCAGCTATTTGTCAAGGAGACGTATGATGTTTGGTAACTATAAAATGCACGAAAACAGCGGCGTCAATCCGCCTTATTCGCCCGCGTATCCGGTCGAGTGGGAGTGTCCGCTGCGCACGCTCGAAGTCGTCACCCGCGTAGATCAGGCGAAGGTTCGCGAGTTGCTGAAGGACACGCCTTTCGAACTGGTTAACGACCGCGTCGCGTTCCGTTTCATGCTGTCGCCGGGGCATACGCTCGCGGTGCACGCGGGGGCGATGTTCGACCTGATGGTGACGGTGCCCGTGCGTTACGACGACCTGTTCACCCAGACACACATCTTCATGTATTGCAGCGACCCGATGGGGATTGCGGCGGGCCGCGAGTTGTTCGGCTACACGAAGAAGGACACCGACTACGCGTTTGACGAAACCGCGGACGGCAAGGTGAGCGGCTGGGTCCGCCGCCGCAAGGTGCCGCTCGCCGACTTTAGCTTCACGCCCGATCCGGACGCGCCGCTAGTCCTGCTCACGGACGAAGCCGAGCAGCCGGCAGGCGAGATTCACGTACGCCGTCTGCCCGACCCGTCGAAGCTGGGCATTGCCTATGCCGACGTCGTCTATCGACGCACGCCACTGCGCTACACCGAGCCGGTGCGTGGCCGGATCGACTGGACGCTGCGTCAGAGCGCGTTCGATCCGATCGCGGACCTGGAGCCTGAAGTGCTGAGTGCGCACTTCATGACGTCGGACGTGTACGGCGGCGGTTTTGCCGTCGAGGATCGCCGGTTGTTGAAGCGGCTTTATCCCTGAACAGGACGAGGCAGCGACAAGCACGGCCGCCGTCTAAGTTGCGGCCCGCAGCGTGGGCGGTTAGGCGGTCGTGCTCGCACGGCTGGGCGGTCGTGCTCGCGCGCGGCACGACGGACGACAACTTCATACACAAACGCGTTGCATTCTCAAGAAAGCATCATGTCTTGATTGAGAAGTTTTCCTAATTAAAAAATAACCGCAATCCATAGTCTGAAGAACGAAAGTTAGCCGGTGGCGACAATCCACGGCGATACGCTGAGACACCCGATTTTCAAAACGGAGGAAGACAAATGAGCACGACACGTTCGCGCTGGATGCTGATTAGCCTGCTATTTCTAGGAGGGGTTATCAGCTACCTGGACCGGGCCGCACTTTCAATCACTGCACCGCTCATCGCGAAGGAGCTACACCTTGATCCTGCCCAGCTTGGGATTGTGTTCAGCAGCTTCTTCGTTGGCTATGCGTTGTTCTGTTTCGTGGGCGGCTACTATTCCGATCGCTTCGGACCCAAACGGGTTCTCGCCGTCTCCATGCTGGTGTGGTCACTGTTCTGCGGAATGACTGCATTGACCGTTGGCATGGTGAGCCTTCTTGTCGTGCGCATCATCTTTGGCATGGGGGAGGGGCCGCTTTGTTCAAACATCAACAAGATGGTGTCCAACTGGTTTCCGCGTGAGGAGCAGGCCAGCGCCATAGGCATCGCGAACTCGGGTACTTCGCTGGGTGCCGCCCTTGCCGGACCCGCCGTCGGCTTCGCGGCCGTGAGCATAGGGTGGCGATTGTCCTTTGTCGCTATTGCCGTAGTCGGTGTTCTGTGGGTTGTCATGTGGGTTGCGCTTGCCAAAGACAGGCCTGCGGTGCCTCCGGATGTGGCGACAGGCGTCATCGATAATGACGCATCGACGGCTGTTTCGATCAGCCCGCCGGTATCTCCACTGCACACACTTCTACTTCGTCCCGCCATTCTCGCGACGGCTTTCGCATTCTTCGGCTATTCGTACATCCTGTACTTTTTCCTGTCCTGGTTTCCGAGCTATCTGACGATGGCGCATCACCTCAGCATTCAAAAAATGGCGGTGGTCAGCGTGATTCCCTGGGCTGTTGGCGCCACCGGTCTGATTGCGGGTGGGCTCCTGTCGGACTTTATCTTCCGCAAGACAGGCCGCGCCATCTTTTCGCGCAAGGTGGTGCTGATCACCTGCCTGAGCGCAGGTGCAATCTGTGTCGGCATTACCGGGACTGTGAAGGACATGACGAGCGCGGTTTCGCTGATGGCTATCGGCGTATTCTTCATGTACGCCTCGTACAACACTTACTTTGCTCTGGTGCTGGACACGGTTGAGAAAAATCGCGTTGGAGCGGTTGGCGGATTCGTCCACCTGGTCGCGAACCTGGCCGGCATTGTTGCCCCCACGGTGACGGGCTTCCTCGTACAGTGGTCCGGCAACTTCGAGAGTGCATTTCTGGTGACTGGAGCCATCGCCGTGTCAGGAGCAATGCTCGTCACGATTTTCGTGCGTTCTCCGGGACGTCGGGCGCTGAACCAACCGACAATTGCATAAAAGTCTCAACGCCCAGATGCTCACTCGGCCAACAGCAAGCGAGTATGGCAATGGCGTCTGCGGTTTCCGGAACGGCACATAAGCGGGCGCCATGACGAACGGGACCATCGCTCCATCCCGTCCATCCTTATCGCAACGGAGCCCTGCGTTTGCATGCGTCTGATCGTGCCATCAATGATGGTGTTCGATCTTCAACCGCTGGTCGATCTCGAAGCACCCGCGCAAAATGTGCTCGCGCATCAGATGCTCCGCGCGGCTGCTGTCGCGTGAGGCCACCGCTTCGAAGATGCGCACGTGCTCCTCGTGATACCTGCGCATCGAGGCGGTGTCCATCAGCGGTTCCGTGAAAGGCTTGTGCGGCGTGCGATGCACCATCTCGTGACTGCGCCTGAAGAGCCTGTTGGTCCACGCATCGTTAATCTGCGCGTGGAACCAGTCGCTGCGCTCGCGCATCGCTTGCACTTCTTCCTTGTCGAGCGTGCGTTCGCCGACGAGCATCCGGCCCGTCTCTGCGAGATAGGCGCGCATCGCTTCGACGTGTTCGTCGCTGAAGCCACGCTGCGCCGCAAGCGCGCTCGCATAGCCTTCGAGCACCGCGCGCAGTTCGTATGAATCGCGCAGGTCGCGCAGGCTGAACGAACGTACGCTGAAGCCGCGATTGCGCTCATAGACGACCATGCCGCGCGTCTCCAGCGCGACCAGCGCCTCGCGAACCGGCGTGCGCGACACGTTGAATAACTCGCCGAGTTCGGCTTCCCGCAGCTTCGCGCCGGGCCTGAGCGTGCCGCTCAGGATCATCGCCTGCAAGCCGGTGACGACGGTTTCGTCTTGTGAGTTTTCGCTGCTGTCCGCAGTTTCCATGGGCGTGACGTACCGATAGTGCATCGAACGGACGAAGTATATCGAATGCGCGTTTTCAGGCCGCCGCGGCGGCGTTGGAATAGTGACACGCGACGAACGTGCCGTCACCGCGATCGGCGAGCGTCGGATCGTCGTGCACGCAGGCATGGGGCAGTGGGCCGTAGCGCGTGTCGACCGGGCGGATCGGAATCGTCGCCCGATTCGCGCTGCCGGGCCGTGCGACGAGCTCGCGCGCTCGCACGCAGCGGGGATGAAAGCGGCATCCGCCCGGAAGATTGGCCGCCGAGCCGATCTCGCCCAGCACGCGCGCACGCGGCTTCGCGCGTGCCGCGGCCGGGTCGGCGACCGGCACCGCCGCCAGCAGCGACTCGGTGTACGGATGCGCCGGCGACGCATAGAGCGAGTTGCGCGCAGCGAGTTCGACGATGCGTCCGAGATACATCACCGCGACGCGATGGCTCACATGGCGCACGACCGCCAGATCATGCGCGATGAACAGATACGCGAGTTGCCGCTCGCGCTGCAGCTTGCCGAGCAGATTGATGATCTGCGCCTGAATGGAGACATCGAGCGCGGATACGGGCTCGTCGAGCACGAGTACCTTCGGATTGAGCGCGAGCGCCCGCGCGATGCCGATGCGCTGCCGTTGCCCGCCCGAAAACTCATGCGGATAGCGCGTCGCGTGCTCGGGATTGAGGCCCACGGTGCACATCAGCTCGCGTACTTTTGCGGGACCGTCGGCACGCCACGCGCCGTGCTCCTTCATCGGCTCGGCGATGGCCGCGCCCACCGTACGCCGCGGATCGAGCGAGCCGTACGGGTCCTGAAACACCATCTGCACCTGCGCGCGCATCGCGCGGAGTTGGCGTCCGCCGAGCGTGCCGATATCGACGCCGTCGAGAAAAATGCGTCCCGCACTCGGTTCGAGCAGACGCACGGCGAGCCGCCCGAGCGTGCTCTTGCCACTGCCGCTTTCGCCGACGAGACCGAGTGTTTCGCCGGCATCGAGATGCAGCGACACGCCGTCGACCGCCTGCACCACCGGCTTCTTGCTTCGCAGAACCGAATGCTTCGCACCGAAGCTGCGGCTCACGGCATCGATCTGGAACAGCATCATGCGCTCCCCGTCGTGGCAAGCGAGTGCCAGAAAAAGCACGCGCTGACATGCGCGGCGGCGTCCGTTTCGACGAGCGGTGGCCGCATCGAGCCGCAGTTCGCGCGGCCGCGTCCCATCGCGCAGCGCGGCTCGAACGCACAGCCGGCGGGCAGGGCGGCGACATCGGGCGGATTGCCTTCGATCGCATGCAGCGCGCAACCCGGCTCGCCTTCGAGATCGGGAATGCTGCGAAACAGCGCCTGCGTATAAGGGTGCCGCGTCGCGCCGAACACGCGCTCCAGCGAACCGCGCTCGACGACGCGGCCCGCGTACATCACCGCGACATCCTGCGCGTAGCGCGCCACCAGCCCGAGATCGTGCGTGATGAGCACCATCGCCATGTTCGTTTCCTGCTGCAGGTCCGCGAGCAGGTCGAGGATCTGCGCCTGCACGGTGACGTCGAGCGCGGTAGTGGGTTCATCGGCGATCACGACTTTGGGGCGCAGCGCCACGGCCATCGCGATCAGCACGCGCTGGCGCATGCCGCCCGACAACTCGTGCGGATAGGCGTCGAGCCGGGCGCGCGCCTCGGGTATGCGCACGCGTTCCAGCAGCCCCGCCGCCCGCGCCCGCGCCGCCGATCGGCTCACGCGCTCGTGCGCGCGCAGGAGCGTCGTCATCTGCTCGCCGATGGTGAAGACCGGATTGAGCGCGGTCATCGGATCCTGAAAGATCATCGAGATCGATGCGCCGCGCACGCGCCGCAACGCCTCGCCGGAGAGCCGGGCGATATCGACGCCATCGAGCAGCACGCGTCCGTGCGTCACGCGCCCCGGCGGCGCGACGAGCCCGAGCGCCGAAAGAAACGTCATCGACTTGCCCGAGCCGGACTCGCCGACCACGGCGAGCGTGCGCCCCGGCCGCACGCTCAGCGACACATCGTCCACCACGACTGCGCCCGGAAATACGGTGCGTATTCCGTCGATTTCTAAAACGGCTTCCGGATCGATGCGCGTCTCGCCTGTCCGGATGCTGTCCGATGCATCGGCGGCGTCGGCAGGCGCGTGGCGTCGCGGGATCCGGAAGACGGCTGGCAGGCTGCTGTTCATAACGTCCTCGCGTCGGCGCGGCGGCGCATCTGCGGATCGAGCGTGTCGCGTAGTCCGTCGCCGAGCAGGTTGAAGGCGATGACGAGCAGCGCGATGCACGCGCCCGCCGAGAGCGAGATCATCGGATGCGAGGCGAGAAAGCCCTGACCGTCGGCGATCACGTTGCCCCACGTCGGCGCGGGCGGCTGAACGCCAAGACCGAGATAGCTCAAACCGGCCTCGCCGAGCACCGCGTTCGCGGCACCGACCGTCGCGACCACGATCACGGGCGGCAGGCTGTTCGGAACCACGTGCACAAGCAGGATCTTCCAGCGCGCCATGCCGATCGACGTCGACGCCTCGATAAACATGCGCGGCCTGATCGTCAGCACGACCGCGCGCATGACGGCGGCGACGCGCGGTGCGAACGCGATGGCGATCGCCCAGATCACCGAACTCAGCGACGAGCCGCGCGCGGCCACCAGTGCGAGCGCCAGCAGAAAGCCCGGAAACGCGAGCAGGATATCGATGATCGCGACCAGCACGCGCGCCAGCCAGCCGTCGAAGAACGCGGCCGCCGAGCCGAGCGCGACGCCCAGCACGATGGAAATGACCATGACCGAGAACGCGACTTGCAGCGAAATGCCCGTGCCCCAGACGAGGCGGGAGAGCACGTCGCGGCCATATTGGTCCGTGCCGAACCAGTGCGCGGCGGAGGGCGCCGCGAGCGTGTTGGTCATGTCGGCGGCGACGGGCGAGTAGGGCGCGATCCACCGCGCGCCGAGCGCGATGATGACCATTGCGGCGAGAATCACGAGCCCCGTCATGAAGCCCGGATGACGCGCATAGCGGCGCCACGAAGCGTTGCCGTTACGGTGCGCGGGGTTGAGGGAAGCGGCGGGCGAGCTCATCGGCGGGTCCTCGTTCGATCAGCGCGTGCGCAGACGCGGATCGACAGCCGCGTAGAGCAGATCGAGCGCGGTGTTGACGAGCACGACGATCACCGCGAGCGCCAGTACGCCCGCCTGCACGAGCGGGTAATCGCGCGAGCTGACCGCCTTGAGAATGGTCGTGCCAATGCCCGGCCGGCTGAACACGACTTCGATCAAAATCGCGCTGCCGAGCGAATACGAGAAGGTCACGCCGATGATCGACAGCACGGGCACCAGCGCGTTTCTGAACGCGAGCCGCCAGACGATGGTGCTTTCGCGCACGCCCATCGCGCGGGCCACGCGGATGTAGTCGTGGCCGATGACTTCGAGCATTGCGGAGCGCGTGAGCCGCGCGATATACGCCGCCACCGACACGCCCAGCACGGCGGCGGGCAACACCAGATGCCGGAGCGCTTCGATAAAGCCGCCGCCGGAGCTCGAGCCGAGCGCGGGCAGCCATTTCAGATGCTGCGCGAACACGAGGATGCCCGCGAGCCCGAGCCAGAACACCGGGAATGAAATGCCCGCGAGCGCGACGAGCATCACGGCGATATCGATGAAACTGCCGTGCCGCACCGCCGTGACGATGCCGAGCGGCACGCCGACGAGCACGGCGATCGTCATGCCGGCGACCGCGAGAATCGCCGAATCGGGCAGGCTCTGCACGATCTCCAGCAGCGCCGGTCGGCCGGTGACGACCGAAGTGCCGAGATCGCCGTGCAGCACGTGCCCGATGAACAGCCCGTACTGCACGAGCAGCGAGTGATTCAGCCCGAGCTGCTCGCGCAGTGCGGCGAGCGCATCGTTGGTGGCGTAATCGCCGAGCATGTATTGCGCGGGGTCCCCCGGAATCATGCGGACCAGGAAGAACGTCACGGTGAGAATGCCGGCAAGCGTGACGACGAGGTGCAGCGTCTGTCTGGCCAGATAGCGTCCCATTGCGGGTGTCCTCTCAGGCGAGCGAGACCGGATATGAGTTCATCGTGAATAGCGAGTTCTGCACGAAGCCCTGAACCCTGTTCGAATGCGCGATGAACAGCCGGTCCGCATACAGGGGGATCAACGGAAGGTCCGTCATGCTCTTCTGCAGGATCTTCTGATACGCGACCTTGCGTGCCGCTTCGTCCTGTGCGGCTGCGGCGTTCGCAATCAGGTCGTCGACGCCGGCGTAATGCGAGGTATTGAGGCCTGGCGGAAACGATGACTTCGCGAGCATCGAGATGATCGGGTTGTCGGGATCGGGCGCGCCGACCACGCCGGTGATCGCGGTCGGGATTTTGCCGCCCGAGCGCGCCTGCAGGTACGCGCCGCGTTCGAGTACCTGGATGCGCGTCTTGATGCCGATGGCCGACAGGTCGCTCGCAATCGGCACGACGATCTTGTCGTAAGGACTGAAGCCCACGCCGATGACATCCATCGAAAAATCCGTCTGCCCGGCTGCGGCGAGCAGCGCGCGCGCCTTGGCCGGATCGTAGGCGTATTTCGGTACGTCCTCGGTGTATTCGAGAAAGGCTGGCGTGAGTACGCTGTACGCCGGGCCTTTCGTGCCTTTGAAGAGACCGGCGATGATCGCGTCGCGGTTGATGCCGTACATGATTGCCTGACGCACGCGCAGGTCGTCGAGCGGTTGGTGCGTCATGTTGAGCACGAAGTTGATGGTGTGATCGGCGGGGCGGTCGTGCACCTTCACGTTCGGGTCGTCCTTCAGGCGCGCGATCACGCCCGGCTCTTGCAGCGCGAAGAAGATATCGATCTCGCCGTTGGTGAGCGCCGTGGCCGCCGCGTTCTCGTCGCGGATCACGCGGAACAGCACGCCATCGACTTTCGGCGGGCCGCCGAAATAGCTCCTGTTGGCGGAAACGCGCACTTCCTGCCCCGGCGTCCAGCTTTCGAAGACGAACGGCCCCGTGCCGACGGGATTCAATGCGTGCTTGCGATCTCCCATCTCGGTGACGGCCTTGCGGCTCACGATCCAGCCTTGATTCAGGTTGGTGACCTTATGCATGAAGCCCGAGTTCGGCGCCTTGAGCGTGATGACGACCGTGTTTGCGTCGGGCGTATCGATCTTCGCGATGGCGGCGAGTTGCCCGACATAGTTGCTGCCGGTTTTCGGATCGAGCACGCGCTCGAAGGAGAACCGCACGTCGTCGGCGGAGAGCGCGCCGAAGTTCTTGTGCCACTGCACGTTCTTGCGCAGGTGGAACGTGTAGACCGTGCCGTTCTGCGAGACGTCCCAGCTCGAGGCAAGATCCGGGACGATCTTGTTGGTCGCCTCGTCATAGCGCGCGAGTCCGCTGTAGATATGCGTCGCGACGGTCTGGTTTTCGACCTGAAAGATATGCGCCGGATCGAGATTGGCGATGTCCGAGCCGAGGCGCACGCGCAGGAGTTTCGGCTGCCCCTGCGCCCGGGCGAGCGGCGCCACCAGATTCAGCGCGGCGGCCCCCGCGACGCCCAGGGTGAATTGACGACGGGAAAGGCTGTGGCACGAGGCTTTTGTGGTCATGGCAAACACCGGTCGGAGAGCGATCGAATCGGTCGGGAGAGCACCAGATCAGAATCGCATACAAAAATTCGCGGGGCAAGGTCTCCAAAACACCAATCTCGGGTGTCGGCATGAAGTTATTTTTGTAATTTGTACGGATATTCAATCCAATCTGATTGGATAACTAATTTTTGTTCTGGTTTTATGGCTTTTATTGAAGTGGCTAACCAAATCATACAAATTCAGCGTGAGTTTTAATGTTGACATTCTGATTTTTTGCATGCAATTTTCGGTGAGAGGCCGGCGTGGTGTTCCCGATTCCCGCCGCAACTCTCACTCTCTCTCGCCGAGGTCGACATGTCGGATACGGATATCTTCGTCAAACAGAAGTTCGGGCAATCGCTCGGTTTCGGCCGCAAGACGGCCGTTCTGGTGATCGATTTCCAGGAAGGCTTCACGCGCGAGGACGGCTTCGGCGGCTACAACATCAACGACGCCATCGCGCAGACGGCGAAGCTGCTCGCCTTCGCGCGCCGGCAGGCCATGCCGGTCTCGCATGTGTACTTCGCCGCGCAGAAAGGCGGCTTCGATATCGGCACGTTCGGCGAGAAGGTACCGCGTCTGCGCGAGCTCACCGAGGACGCGCCGGACACGCGGATCGTGTCGTCGTGCAGCCCGCTCGACGGCGAATACGTATCGAGAAAGCGCCATTCGTCGGCGTTCTTCGGAACCAACTACGCGTCGTGGCTGATGGCTGCGGGCATCGACACGCTGCTGGTCACCGGCTGCACGACGAGCGGCTGCGTGCGCGCGAGCGTCGTCGATGCATCCGCGCACGGGCTGCGTCCGATCGTCGTGACCGACTGCGTGGGCGACCGCGCGCAGGCGCCGCACGAGCAGAGCCTCTTCGACATGGGCCAGAAGTATGCCGACCTCATGACTAGCGCCGACGCGATGGCCGTGCTCGCGAAGGGCAAGCAGGCGGCGCTCGCCTGAACTTTCGCTTCAACCGGTCGGGCCGCCAGCGTGCGGGACAGGAGCACGCAGGCCCGAAGCAAGCTTTTGCAATGGAGGGATCCATGTCTGATACCGCGACTGGTGTGCGCATCAAGGTCTTCTGGCAGCCCGGCTGCTCGTCGTGCCTGCGCACCAAGGAATTTTTGACGCAGCAGGGCATCGAGTACGAATCGCGCGACGTGCACAACGATCCGCGCGCGCAGGCCGAGCTGTTCGAACTGGGCGTGCGCAGCGTGCCGGTAGTGTCGATCGGCAAGCATTACACGCTCGCGCAATCGCTCAAGGATGTCGTGAAGTTTCTCGACCTGCGCACGACGCTCGCCGATCCGTTGCCCGCCGCCGTGCTGGTGCAGCGGCTCGACCACGTGATGAGCGCCGTTTCGCGCTACGTGCATCAGTTCACGCCCGAACAGCTGAACGAGCCGTTCCGCAACCGGCGGCGCACGCCGGCGCAGCTTTGCTATCACGTGTATCGCATCGCCGGGATGGGGATGGAAGCATCGCAGGGCATCGCGCTGCGCTTCGAGAGCTTCGACGAGGTGCCGCCCGAAACATGGACGGCGGACGATATCGCGCGCTGGGGCGACGACGTGCATCGCCGCTTCGATGCGTGGTGGGCTGCGGAGCAAGACCCGGACGTGAACTATACGGTTTCGACGTATTACGGCACGCGGCCGTTTCACGAAGTACTGGAGCGCACCGCATGGCACGCGACGCAACACACGCGCCAGATCATGCTGATGCTGGAGAGCCACGGCATTGCGCCTGACGGCCCGCTCACCGACACCGATCTCGCAGGCCTGCCACTGCCCGACGAAGTATGGGGATGACGTCGCAATCTTTCGAGGAGACCTATATAAAAAGGTGAGGGGGCAGTGGAAATATCTGTACCGTGCAGTTGACAACGCCGGCAACGCGATCGATTGCCCGCTGCGGGCTCATCACGCCATGCCGAGCGCGCGGCCCAACTCCGCGAGTTTTTCCGCTCGTGTGATGAATGGTCCGTCGACGAGCTTGCCGTCCACTTTGAACGCGCCGACGCCTTCGCCGAGGGCCTCTTTTGCCGCGGCGACGACGCGCAGCGCATGATCCACTTCTTCCTGGCTGGGGCGGAACGCGTCATTGGCGAGTGCGACCTGGGTTGGATGGATGCAGCTCTTGCCGGCGAAGCCCAGCGCGAACGCGGATTTCGCGTCCGCCGTGAATCCTTCTGGGTCCGCGATATCGACGAAAGCGCCGTCGTAGGCTTCGATGCCGGCTTCGCCCGCCGCGAGCCGTACCTGCAAGCGGACCGTTTGCAACGCGGCGGTGTCGCGCTGCGAGATGCCAAGCGGCCCGAACAGGTCGCCGAAGCCGACCTGCAAGCCTCTTACACGCGGATGCGCGAGCGCGATCTGCGCTGCGTGACGCAATCCTCGCGGTGATTCGATGTTGGCGAGAATGCCGATCGGCGCCGCGATGCCGCGCTCGCGTTCGAGCGCATCGAGCCTCGCCGCCAGTTGGCGCACGGCGTCCGGATCTTCGACCTTCGGCAGATTCAGCATATGAAGGCCGTCTTGCGTGCACGCGGTTACGTCGTCGGCAAAGTGGGGCGTGTCGATTGCGTTGATGCGCACGATCAACGTCTTGCCGGCCGCGCTGGCCTCGGGCGTCGACAGATACTGGCGCAACGTGCCGCGCGCGCTGGCCTTGCGGCTTTCCTCGACGGCGTCCTCAAGATCGAATGAAATCGCGTCGGCAGGGCCTTGCATGGCCTTTACGAACAGTTCGGGACGTGACGCGGGGACGAACAGCTTGCTGCGCATCAGTAGATGGCCGGCATTCGATGACATGGTTGGCTTCGCTCAAAAATTGTAGACAATTTATTTTCTGTACTCTACATTGGTACCGTGTTCCGCACAACCACGAGTGCTGTTTTCGTGCCCGGCGACCGGCGCATCGTTTTTGCGGCTGACCCACGGCTGCTTCGGGCTGCTTGGTATTCACCGCGCAGTTGCCCGCAGTTGCCTCTTACACAGTTCAACATGACGTCTTCATCGCACGAATCCGCCGCCACGCCGGCCACCGCCGATCACTCCGCCGGACCGCTCGCCGGCATCAAGGTGCTGGATTTGAGCGCCTATATCGCGGGTCCATACGGGTGCACGCTGCTTGCAGATCAGGGCGCCGAGATCATCAAGGTCGAGCCGCCGCAAGGCGACAATTTGCGCAATTACCCCTCCACGCTGCCGCGGGAAAGCCGCGCCTTTCTCGGCGTGAATCGCGGCAAGCTCGGCATCGTGCTCGACCTGAAAACGGCAGCGGGGCACGACGCGCTGATGAAGCTCGTCGATCAGGCGGACGTGCTGGTGCATAACTTTCGCCCGGCCGTGCCGGCCAAGCTCGGCATCGCCTATGACTCGCTGCGCGAGCGCAACCCGCGTCTGATCTACTGTGCGCTCACCGGTTACGGCGATACCGGGCCGATGCGCGACAAGGCCGGCTACGACCAGGTGCTGCAATCGATGTCCGGCATCTGTTCGCTGCAAGGGGCGCCGGGCGACGCGGAGATCGTATACGGATCGGTGGTCGACTATTACGCGGCAGCGATGCTTGCCGCGAGCGTCGCTTCGGCGCTGTATGCGCGCGAACGCACCGGGCACGGACAGTATGTCGGCGTGTCGCTCCTCGCAAGCGCGCTCGCGATGCAATCCGCGCGCTTCGTATGGGCGGACAGCGAGCCGCGCGAATGCTTTCGCGACATGCGCTCGGGCGGTATCACCGGTTTGCATCCAACGGGTGAGGGCAGCATCTATCTTTCGGCCAACACGCCGCATTTCTGGGCTGCGCTGTGCGAACTGATCGGGCGTCCGCAGCTCGCCGCCGATCCGCGTTTCGACACCGTCAGAAAGCGCGCCGAGCACGCGGACGAAATCGTGCCGGTCGTGCGCGACGCGTTACGCGCGCATTCGGCGCAGGAATGGGAGCTGATTTTCGGCGAACGGGTGCCTTGCTCGGCCGCGCGCGATATCGAGGACATGTTCGATCATCCGCAGGTACTCGCTCAAGGGCTCGTGGAAACCTACCAGCATGACAACGCCGGCCCGTATCGCGGACTCGCGCGTCCGTTTCGCTTCGGCACCGTGCCGCTTGCCGCGCAACGCGCCGCGCCGAGGCTCGGCGAGCATACCGAAGAGGTGCTCGCATCGGCCGGCATCGTTGTCAACAAGGATGCCGGGTGATGGAGCAGGTATCGATTCCGGGCACCATCCCGTATTTTCTGAAGGAACAGATTCGCCGCTCGATCATCGACGGCACGTTCCGGCCCGGCCAGCCGCTGCGCGAGCAGGATCTGGAGCGGCGCTATGGCAGCAGCCGTGGGCCGATCCGCGAGGCCTTGCGTCTGCTGGAGCAAAGCGGTCTGGTTAGCCATATTCAGCGGCGCGGCTTTCGCGTGACGTTGTACAGCGAGCGTGAAATACGCGATATGTACCTGCTGCGCGCCGAGCTGCAAAGCTACACGATGCTAAGTCTCGGCGAAATCGACGATCTGAAGCCGCTGCTGAAGGAAATGAACGAGTGTCATCAGCGCATGGCGTCGGCGTTCGAAACCCGCAATGTCGGACAGTACGTGCAGGAGATCCGCAATTTCTATGACGCCAGTTCGCGGTTTCTCGGCAACAAGCCATTGCAGGACGCGCTAAACCGGCTCTACGAAACCGCTGAGCCGCTGCGCTATAACCTGCTGTCGCGCAGGCTCGACAAGAGCCGCTCGCTGCAATACACGAAGAAGATCATGCAGGCGTTGAAGGCGCGTGATTTTTCGCAGGCGGCGGCGCTTAAGCGCGAGCATGTATTAATGAATCTGCCGAGTATCGTCGAGACCTATATGGCGGCGACCTATGAGGATACCGAAGCGAGAGCAGGCTGATTCAGGGCAAGGACGGCGACAACACATACAACGCGCCGCATGAGCAGGATGGGTACGACGAAGACCCCGATTGTCAAGAGCACCCCAGGAGACACCAGCATGCAGCAGCAAGCACAGGAGGACCAGACTCCGCACCCATCCGCAACGGATGCCAGACCGGCCAGTCAGGTCGCATGGTATCGGCAGGTCACAAGCGGCGCGTGGCGCGTGCTTGCGCTCGCGGGGCTCGGCTGGCTGTTCGAGGTCTACGAGATCTTCGTGTTCTCGCTGACCGTGCCCGCCTTCATTGCGTACTTCGCATTGACGCGTGCGCAGGCGGGGGCGATTGGCAGTATCGCCGCGGCGGGATTGATCGTCGGCGGTATCGCGTTCGGCTGGGTGGCGGATCGCATCGGCCGCGTGCGTACGCTGATGCTGACCATTCTCGTCTATTCGATCTTCACTGGGCTCACCGCGTTTGTGCAAGGCCCGGTTTCACTGGCGGTGCTGCGCACGCTTGCGGGCCTCGGTATGGGCGGCGCGTGGACCGCGGGTGCCGCGCTGGTCGCGGAGACATGGAAGCCCGAGCATCGCGGCAAGGGCGGTGCGATGATGCAGTTCGGCCTGCCGCTCGGCTCGCTGCTCGCGATCGGTGTGGTGGCGCTGATTTCAAACCTCTCGGGCGGCCTCGATCACGGCGGCTGGCGCTGGGTGTACGGCCTCGGTGTATTGCCGATCGTGCTGCTGTATCCGATCGCGCGCCGCACACCCGAATCGCCGGTATGGCAATCGCGCGCGCAATCCGGCGGCGAGCGCGGACAGATCGGCGATCTGTTGCGCCCTGGCAACTTCGGCGGACTCGCGAAGGCGTTCGGTTTCATCTTCTTCGTGCAGTACGTGTACTGGGCAGTTTTCACGTGGACGCCGACGTTCCTGCTGACCGTCAAGCACTTCAACTTCGTGCACAGCTTAAGCTTCACGTTCGCGCAGCAGCTCGGGTCGATCTTCGGCTTCGCGGTGTTCGCGCTGCTTGTGGATCGCATCGGCCGCAAGCCAACCTTCTCGATCTATCTGCTGATCGGCGCGATCGCGGTGTTCGCGTTCGTGACCGGCAGCGGCGAAACGACGGTGATGGTCGCGAGCTTCTTCACGGGCATGGGCATTACCGGCCTGTTCGCGGGCATGGGGCCGTTCGCCGCCGAACTGGTGCCAAAGACCAGCGCGCGCGGTTTCGCGATGGGCATTGCCTACAACGGCGGCCGCATCGGCGGCATGATCGCGCCGTATCTGATCGGCGCGTTGGCCACCTCGGCGAGCGGTTTCCGCATGGGCATGCTGACCACGCTGGTCGCGTTCCTGCTCGCGTGGGGGATGGTGCTGATCTCGCCGGAAACGCGCGGGCGGCAACTGAGCTGATGAGGCTGACCGGACGCCCGTCAGAGCGGGCGCATCAACCGGAGAAAACGTGACGATGAATCTTCAGGTATCCGAAACCATGAGTGGGTCTATCGAAGGCGCGTGCGATTGCCACCTGCACATCTACGATCCGCGCTTTCCCGAGCAGCCCGGCAACGGAGCACCGATGACCGGCATGACTGTCGACGACTATCGCCGCGTGCAGCGCAAGATCGGCACGACGCGTGCGGTGATCGTACAGGCCAAGCGCTACGGCACGGATAACGCCTGCCTCGTCGATGCCATCGCGCAGTTCGGCGGCGCGGCGCGCGGCATCGCGGTGGTCGCGCCGGACACGCCGCTTGCCGCCTTGCGTGAACTCGACGCCTGTGGCGTGCGCGGGCTGCGCTTTAGCGTCTGGAACGCACGCGATACGGTGATGACGGTCGATATGCTCGAGCCGCTCGCGGCGCGCATCGCCGGGTTGGGCTGGCATGTGCAATTGCATATGTCCGGCGATCAGATCGTCGAGCATCGAGACGTGCTGAACCGCCTGCCATGCATGATCGTGTTCGATCATCTCGCGCGACTCGCGCCGCAGCAGGGCGCCGCGCATCTGGCATTTCGCGTCGTCGCTGATCTGCTCGCGCGCGAGCGCTGCTGGCTCAAGCTGTCCGGCGCCTATCTGAACACGCTGACCGGCGCGCCGTACGAGGACGCGACGCGGGTCGCCGAGGCCTTCGTACGCGAGGCGCCCGAGCGGCTCGTTTGGGGCAGCGATTGGCCGCATGTCACCGAGCACGGCAACGCGGATACGGTCGCGTTGCGGTCGTTGCTCGACCGTTGGGTACCCGACCGGGCGATGCGCACGCGCATTCTCGTCGACCATCCCGCGGCGCTCTACGGCTTTGCGTGAGCCCAACCGGTTGAATAGGGACAAGGAGTATTCATGGAACCGTACCAGCTTTCCGCAGCTGAAGCCGCCCGACAGATTCGTGAAGGATACCTGACCAGTGAGGCGCTGATGCGCTCGTGCCTTGAACGGGTCGACGCACGTGATCCGGTGGTCAAGGCGTGGCTCGCGATCGACCGCGAACGGGCGGTGCAGGCCGCGCGCGAGCAGGACAAACGTCGTCGCGACGGCGCGCGCGGGCTGTTGTCGGGCCTGCCGTTCGGCGTGAAGGACATGATCGATACCGCCGATCTGCCGACCACGCACAATTCGCCCGCTTTCCAGCGCAACCAGCCCGTGCATGACGCTGCCTGTGTCGCGCGTGCGCGCCATGCTGGCGCGGTGCTGCTTGGCAAGACCGATACGGTCGAATTTGCCGCGTTCGGGCGCGTCGCGGCAACCACGCATCCGCTCAATGCCGCGCATACGCCAGGCGGATCGTCGGCGGGTTCCGCCGCTGCGGTGGCCGATCTGCAGGTGCCGTTTGCGTTCGGTACGCAGACAGGCGGCTCGCTGATCCGGCCGGCGTCGTTCAACGGCGTGTATGCGTTGAAGCCGACGTGGAGCCGCGTCAGCGCCGAGGGCGTAAAGCTGCTTGCGGTCAGTCTGGATACGGTCGGCTGGTATGGCCGGAGTGTTGCCGATCTCGCGCTCGTCGCGCAGGTGTTCCGTCTGCTGCCGCCCGGTGCCGACGCCGCTCCCGAGGATGACGCGCCGTTGCGCGGACTGCGCGTCGGCATCTGCCGCTCGCCGCAATGGCCGTCGATCGAACCCGCCGGCGAGCGTGCGCTCGAAGCTGCCGCTCAACGCCTGCGTGATGCCGGTGTGACGATCGCCGATGTGACGCTGCCCGCAGCGTTCGACGACATGTCGGCCGCGCATCTGACCGTGATCGAAACCGAGGGCGCCGCCGCGTTTCTCGACCTGCTCGAAAGCCGCCGCGACAGCATGTATCCTGCGATGCTCGAACGATTGTCACCGGACCGGCTCGATAAGCCTGAGGTTCTGCGGCATGCGTATCGCGTCGCCGAACACTGCCGCGCGGAGCTGGACCGCGTGTTCGGCGATTACGACGTGCTGGTCACGCCGGCTGCGCGAGGTGAGGCGCCGCACGGCCACACAAGCACTGGCGAAGCGGTGTTCAACGCGATGTGGTCGCTGCTGCATGTGCCTTGCCTGGCCGTGCCGTGCACGACGGGACCAAACGGTTTGCCGGTCGGTATACAGTTGATCGGTGCCGGGCATGAGGATGCGAAGCTCTTGCGCGTCGCCGCGCGGCTTGCGCCGATCATCGATGTCGAGGGAACAAGTAGGGGGAAGGGGCTTTCATAGACGCAGAATGAGCCGGAAGAATAGCGGGCAAAAACGGTTTTGTCGCGATAAGGTTGGATTGCTGGAGTGCGCGTCTTGTGAAACGGCACTGATACAGCGATGAAGTATGCACCGACGCTGCGAACGGCTCCTGGTCCGGGTCACGCTGGTCTCCCGGCTTTCCAAGCCAGCCATTTATCTGCTGTCCAGCTGCAGCAGCAACCCGTCATAGCGCGCCACGACTTCGGCGTTCGTCGACAGATAGCGCGCGATGATGCGGCGCTGACGGTCCCGATACCCTTCCCAGTCGGCATCGTGATGGCGGATCGCCT